>NZ_DOED01000011.1:112102-163818 GCF_003524185.1 Culturomica sp. | reverse complement strand
ACACTTTTTGAAACACTATCTTTACAAGAAGGACATACCCATTTCCCTTCAACAAACTCCATTTTATTGCCGCATGCATAGCAATAAAATTCATTTTTCTCCCAATGCCCCATATTGTTATTAACAAATCGTTTCAAGGATGGAGACACATATCCGCCGACAAAATGTAGGTTCGAAATCTTTTGACGATAGTTTTCGGTTGAACAGCAGCCGCCACATTCCGGACAAATATATTGACCATTTGGACACTTCTTTGATTCACGACTATCAATTACTGCTGTACATTTTGGTTTATTGAAACAATTGTTCAAATATACCGTCATTCCTCGTTGTGAGCAATTTTCGTTAGTACATGTAAACTCGTTTATCGCTCGATTAGCATAATTTGTAACGTTGACGGGATGAAGTAGTTTTTCGCATTCATGACACTTAAGATGCTTGTAGAATTTTGCAAAGCTCTTAAGATAAGCGGATAACATTATGAAATATCCATGCTTTGTGGTTTTGCCAGTTCTGTTTGTATGGTCGGTGGGGATGTTTAATACCCGCATGAAATCCAGAATGGTATAACGCTCCCATTCTTCTGACGTATGAAATCTAACCATTGGTCGGAAGCAGGGCTTATTTGCGCACCAGTAGAAAGGCAACCCTTCCTTATGGCTTAAGTTGTTTGCCAACCGACAATCACAGAAATAGTCCTCGTCAGATTCCTTAATATTAAAGTTTAAACCGTCGTTTCTGAACCACGGATTTTTAATGTTAAAGTGGCGTATGATATACATTAGTTCAAGCTGATTCTCGCGCTTGAATTCATAAAGTATACCATTTCTATCGGTTGAAACTGAATATTCGTTCGCGTTAAAATTTACTGATATAACGTCCTGTAAGGTTTTGAAATATTTGTTGTTATATTCTTGTAATGTTCGACCTTCATCAATCATTTTATTGGCGATTAAAAGTCTTATGCTCGAATTGTCTTGTGACATTTCGGCAATACCGTTATAAAACGATGATCGCCATGTATTCCTGTTATTTTCCAAGTCATGGTCGACCCATATCCGTCCATGGCATTGCTCTACAAATTCCCTGATGCCTATCCACTCCGGGTGATCCTCTCGACCGTCAATGAGGGAAAGCATATGATTGTTGGTAAATGTTTCCGTCGGGTCAGATTCTCTGAGTCGCAGATATGAGAATAGTATCTCAACAGGAAGGGAGAGTGTTTTCCCAGATGAAGTCATGAAGCTATAAAGGCTTGCAGCTGTATGATGCATCTTGCCTTCTGCCATTAATTTGAAGATTCTCTTTACAACCCTTATTTGAAGGTATGGTGGAAGCCACGGAAAAACTTCCGCAAGAGCTGCTCGGGTCCAGCTGGTTTTGAAATAAACCGCACATAGAAGAACATGGAGACGGCTATTATTTGGTGTCTGGGCTTTAAGATTGAAAATCTGAGTTGTAAGGTTTTCTTCCCAAGCTTTCTTATTGCGCCAATCGGGGTTCTCTTCTCTATTGGCCGCCATAAGCTCTACAATCCACGCAATAAGCGGTGTGTTATCCTTCGTGACTTTGACTTTCTGCAAGTATTGTGATACAATCCTCGCAATATTCATTTCCTTATTGGAGAAAATTTCCTTATATAAGGCTCTCTGGAACGAAGGCGCTGAATACCATCTGCTTGGAGTTACGAAGGTGTCTTTAAGGGTCAGTGATGTAAGTATGTCTAAGACAATGCCAACCGGGAGCGAAGAAATAACCTTTGCTTGAAACAGAGACAATAAATCCTCTGGAGCAAGAGTAGAAAGATAACTTTCCCAGAGAGTACGAGAATCTTGTGAAATTACAAATTGCTGTATGACACCTAATTTCTCAATATTGTGTTCTGTTGGCTCGACATAATACTGTTGTTGATATTCTTCAATAGAGCTACCATCAAAAGGTTCGTTCAGTCGTTTGCCGGTTATTAATGACAAATAACGCTTGACAATACTTACTGAAATGACTCTATCAATATCGTTCAAGGTGTTGGTAAACCCACAAACGTAATCCTCAATATGATGCACATCCCACCGATTTATGATGGTTGTGACCTGATTGATGGCCTCATTACGACTAATCCATTGATAAGATGAATCAATTGATTGGATGACGACATCAATATATTGATTGTTCAAAATAGCGTTTCGACACTCAGCCTTAAAACTGGCATCTTCATCATAGACCGTTTCGAAAGAAGCGTACAAATCATCGAAATCACTGTTAAATGTAGATTGAGATGAAAGTTCTCCTGAAAAAAGCTCCAAGATGGCATTCTTTAGCTTATTGCAAAAGTCTGACTTTAGCTGGTCATAATAGTTAGGACATAATTCTTCAAGACTCTTAATCCGAAAAAGAATACATTTCAGCCCTGATGTCGTCTTATTATCCTCACCTTGAATATAGGATTCAAAATAAGCAGTCAATGTACTGGTCAAAGCATCGGTATAGGTATCTTTATCTTTAAGCGAACTATAGCTCTTTATAAGACTGTCAAATACATACCCCGGAGTTGCTTTAAACCTTTCAATATCTTTTAGAAACTTGTTGACAGCCACTTTTGCGTAGCAACATTCAATTTCAGCGCTGAAATCCTTAGAGGTATAATTTGTGAAGAGTGCTACATTTTCCTGAATGACATCTACTGAACTAAAATACTGTTTAGGAATGACATCCTTTTCGCTATAAAATTCAAGTATGTAAGAAATGGCATTCTCGGCTCCGGTAGTTACTAACTCTCCAATCTTGTTTTCAATGGATGGAGACATTTTACATAGGGAAAAGTAGCTATCCAGCAATTGCTTGAAATTTCTTATAATCGAACCGACATCAGCTATACATTCGGAAAGAGCCGATGTTAGATTGTTGGAGAAAGATGATTTCCAGTTGTCGACAATGGATATGACCGAATCAGGCAACACCTCATATATTTTAACCAGCTTCCCCAACGCATCTTGATATTGACCATTCTGGAAAAGATTCTCAACAAAGAGAATTATAGCATCAGAAACCAATGGCTTGAAAATTTCTTTATTTTTCAGGCACTTGTATTCATTTACTAAAGATACAAAGGAGTTATTAGCGTTCTTCGAGAAAGTATCAAGAGTACCCTTGAAATGATTGTCCGCAATTTGAACCTTACATGCATCTATCTCTGAATCAAAGTCATGGGATGCATACTTTATCAGTTTCTTGATATTGTTAAAATGGCAGGCATCGCATGCGGTCCCTTTGCTTAAACTATCAAGATAGTCCTGAATCTCGGAATCTGCGGCGCTATGAATAGCGTCTAAAATCCGGCCTTTAATGGAATCGGATAAATTCTTGGAAATCTCAAGCAGGTCATCAGCGATATAAAAATCGTTGACAATCTTAAATTTTAAACTCAGGGTATTTAACCAAAGAGGCACGATAACGTCTTGATTGACAAAACGTATAAAGGAAGGGAAAGAATTTAATATAAGAACAGTCGCCACTTCGCTCAGTCTTGAAGCAAGCTGACACCACTGGCCTTTCTCCGGTTGTTCAGTTGCTCTATCAAAGATATAACGGGTCCCAGCTGATGACTTGGCTCTATAACGGCCTACGAATTTCTTGAATATTTCAACCGAATCCTCTTGGGATGCAGTCTTCTCCAATTGTTCAATCACCTTCGGTATGATACGTGCTACCTCTATGTGCATTGCGTTGAAGAGATTGAACTTTTCTACATTGGTAACGATTTCATGTTCACCATAGTAGGTCAAACCAAGTTTAATATCATCCTCTATATTGGGATCGAATTTCCTTAACTTGATTGCTTTGGGATCTCCCTTTCTTTGGGTAATGTAATCGAATACGACAATATCGCCATCCGTCGGAACAAACTCCCCACAAAAGGAACTGCGATCCATGTAGAAGTCCTGAGAGTACATCAGCCTTGGCATACCGCAGTTGTTCGACGCGATAAAGCCGAACCCCTTCTTATTGTCGAAGAATTTCACTACGCCGATGTAGCGGTTTCCGCTGCCGCTGCTTTGATTGTTTCCCATATGTGTACTTTTTTCACATCTTACACAAGAACTTAATATTTTGAATTCTTCAGTTCCCAGAAATTTAAAGCGTTCATTTCTTTATCAGGATTATCCTTTAGGAAACTATCATACCACAAGATAAAATCGCAAAGTCCCATAGTCAGTGCGCGCAGCATATAAGGCGCGTGGCTTACAGTGACAAGATACTTGTCAAGATTTCTACCGAAGTCTTCTCGATTTGCTGTGGTATGGACGGCTCCTCCAGCTTGAAGAATGGCAGATTTAAGCCAGTCTGCAAGCGGCTTGGGCAGCAGTGGATTTTCTGTATTCCGGTGTACTTTCTTCCAGAACTTACCTTCGTCGCTGTTTGCTTTCTCGGGATCTTCCGGTTGTGCTGCGCCGAGGAACAGGCTGCTCCAAGAAAGATTCACACCGTCTTTCTTTCCCTTTGATTCGATAGTGGGTGGCAAAATTCTCATGCCGACCATGTGTCTGAAAATATATTCCAAAGACTTGCGAAGGTCAACGTAGCGCATATTGTAGTCTGCATTGTCAACTCCTCCGAAATGCATTGGCAACAGAAGGTGCATCAGATGATAGCCCACTTCTCCAGCAAGGCCAAGTCTGTCAAGAACACCGAATACTTCAGGATAAAGGTTGTATTCAATCTGGATTTCTTGGCTGTAATAAGTTACCTGTGTTCTGATGCGATTGAAAAGCACCTGCCGTTCCTGCTTATCTTCGCCACCAATCTTGACGATTCCGTTCTTGGAATAGAAACGTCGATTGCTGATTTTCTCCCAATCAGCATCCCATTCATTGGATTCAGGGATAAGGTCTCTGATATCATCTTCACCTTGCCCGGAAAGTACATACCAAGGAAGGGTACGATGCTTTTCAGAAGCAATCTTGGCCATTCGCATGAATACATTTGAAAGAAATCTGTCTGCTTTATCTGCTTGGCCTTTTTTGTAGACGCACTTTGCATCGAGGACAATGGCATCCCAGCTATCATAATCAGAGAACAGTGCTTTCTCGGCGTCTTCCCAAGTCGGGAAGGGTTTCAACACTATCCCGGCTATCATGTCAGCTTCGCGGGGATATGACGATGTTATCTTAGGGTCGTTTTCGACCCACAAGACTTGTATAAATTTGTCTTTAAGCATACTTGTGATTTTTAGTATTAAAGAATCTTAACGGTATTGGTATTCTCGAATGTGAGTTTGTAGATAACAGGGAACTCGTCATCCGGGAGTGAGAAAATCTCAACTGTTCCCAGTCTTTCATTTCCAACTTTTTCCTCCATCAAGGACTTTATTTCAAAGCCTCCATGGCCTGAATGAAGTGCCCCCTGATCATTCTGTTCGTTGAGAGAAGTGGAGAATCCATTCATCAGGACGTCTTCACCGGTAACTCCTTCTTTGAGAGGAGCACCATTGTTTGCAATCTTGATTACAAGATTGTATCCTTCTTCCTCCCACTGGAAACGGATTATATTCTCCTTGTCCCGCGATGAGAAACCATGGGATTTTGCATTTGATACAATGTTGTTGAAAATACGCTCTACCAGTCTTCTGGGGGCCTTGAATACTGAAACAGCATCTGAGTGTACCGTCTGGTAATCGCCTGTTTTCTCGTCAAAGTATGAGAAGTCTGCGGAATTGTTCCTTTCGACCAATTCCATCTTTATGTCAGGAGAGGAATGTGTTTCAATGTACGAGGAGATAAATTCCACAGGGTCGATATCTTCTTCAGCGCCCCAGTCAGCCCGCTCATATCGAAGCGACTCAACCTGATTCTGAAGTGTCCTTACAGCATGACCGATACTCTTCATAAGGTTCTCTACAGTAATGGGATTGATTCGTCCCACAACGTCAGCCATTTTTATGTACCCTCCATTTAATTCCGAGAATAACTTAAGTTGCTCCCAGTTGGATGATAGGGCAGATAACGTCTGAATCATGGCGTGGCGAGTGCTACGCACTTCACGAACATAAGCTTTGTGGTCTTCTTCGAGTTCGCGTTCAAGCTCACCCATTTCGGAAGATAATACTTCGGCTATAAGTTTCTCCCGCTCTTTGGGCGTTTCCAGATTAGCGACCATGATTTCGGAAATATTAAATTTTCCGAATTGCGGTATTATATCATGGTTTGCAACAACAATCTGTTTTTTGGCCATTTCAGTTGACAGTAGAGCGGCCAAATATTTGGCGCTGACGCCATCGGCAGGCTTCAGAATTATAATTGATTTTGAGGGGATTGCTACTACGCCGCGGAAATTTTCCAAATAAACGGTACGGATTTCACCTTTCCGAAGAGCAATTATTACATAATCACCTTCAAGAATTACTTGCTCTTTTGCATCAGATTCCTTACCTTTTATCCTACCTGGCACAAATGGTTTGCGGTGCATCATTTCGGGCAAGGAGGAACTGGAGATATAATATTCCGCAGATTTGTCGTGGTCCCTTTCACCCGTTACAACACTTGCAAGAGAAGACAATTGGATGCTGTTATCAGGTTTAGGTATGAGATATCGTTCAGGTGAAAGATCGCTGCCGATAATCTCAGTATACAAAATAGGAGCTCCGATTGTCGAATTGTATATAACACATCCACGGTCATAATAGTCATCAACCTCGTCTTCCAAATCTGAAATGAACTGGGAATAATCAAACGTTGTCGCCTTATATACGCTCTTCGCAAATCGCGTATAACCGGAAGCGTCAGCAAAGAGGATAGACTCATTGGGTTTCGCCTTTGTGACTATGATAACATCTTGATTTATGTTGGTATATCCGAAAATATTGTTCGGTAACTTGACAACTGCGCTTATAGCCCTATCGGCTATTAGTCGTTCGCGAATAGCACGTTCTTTAGGCGAACCGGAGAACAGGAACCCTGCCGGCACGAGACAAACCATTTTACCTCCATCTTCTAGCTTGTCATAAAGATGTCGGATGATTTCAAAAATGCTATGCTCCTTCTCATAAAGATAAGCAGGAGAGCTAAGGATAGCCTTATATTTCTTTCCGTCTGCCAAAGAAACAAAGGAGTCACCAAGCGTAATTTCCGATGTATCGAAAAGTTCCTCTGACATTCGTATCTGAGCAAGAGCCCAGGTTATGGGGTTTATTTCTTCACCCACTACCTTGTTAGGTAGTCCGACAACATAAGAAGCGGCTCCGGCAAAAGGATTATAGACTGTGACGTCTTTAGGAAAGTCTGCAATCTTAAGGATAAAATCTGTAACCTCTTTTGGCTGCATAAAACCTTCACCTCCTTTATGAACAAATTCATAGGGCTTCACAACAAGGTCAAAAACTGTTCGGATTTGACTTTTGAGATGGCCGAGCTCAAATTCATTGAGAATACCCTCATTGAATTTGTAATCTCTAAGTATTTCAAGGACTTTGGGGTCTATGTCTTCAGGGAAATCCTTAAGCCAAAGCTTATAGCATTCAACAAGGAGTCCAATACCACTGTTTGTGAAAGGATTAGCGATTTGGCTCGCATTCATGTATTTAGAGATGAGTTCCTTGGTGTCGAATTCAGGGACAGAATGTTCTTGGAAATCAGATTCTTGTCGTTTGGCAGCTTCAACCATTTGGTCTTGTATCTTCAACGATGGTATCTCAACCTCTCCCCGGCCATATGCCATTTCAGGCGTAAACACAATTTCATAAAGATTTCCATCCGGATCAATTCCTGCATCAACCTGACCGATGATACGAACGAAATCATCATCAGCAGAATTTTTGATGGTCCATTCCCATTGGCCAAACTTGCACAGATAGAAAATATATTCAACGGTTACAAGTGGCGAGATTCTATATGCTAAAACATAGCCTTCGTCCTCTTTTGCAAAGCTATAAGGAATAAATACGGGTGTATCTTTTGAGGCCATTATAAATGCCATACAATGTCCCTCGGTAGTAGTAACAAGTGTTGGTTCGGTTACACACCGCATGCCGACTGTAATCGCACCTTCTCCAAGTTGCTCAGGACGAATATACACTGAGTCCCAGTCTTTGGCAAAATTTTCAAATTTAAAAATTCTGCCAGTAGTAGAGTCTGAAGGTTTAACTACTTCCTTTGCTTTGGAAGCGATAAACAGGTTGGAGAACTTGAAGGACTGAGCTGTGGAGTTGTTGGTGTTAAGCATTTTCGTATTCGTTTTGGTTTCGATGCTGCAAAGTTATTATGGACTTTTGCAGTCATTCTTCAAAAGTCCATAATTATTACAATTCTCTTTCATAATCTCGATTATTTCATTGCGCAGATGCTCCGGTTCAAGCACTTCCACGTCTTTGCCAAAACCAAGTATAATGGCCTCAAGTTCTCTGTTGGGAATCACTTCTATCGTGACGGTATGTTTTTTGTCGTCGGTTTTTTGTGTATGATGAATAGGCTTTGCAGCAACATACTGGTAACGCTTTGGCGTAAATTTAAGTACAACGCTCTCGACTTCTCCATCGTTAGGGATGGTTGTCCCAATCACATCGAAGAAGTAATCAAATGGATCCTCGATTATAGTATCGGCTATGAACTTGACGTTTATGGATTCAAATTTCTTGATCCTATCGAGTGCGAACACAGAAATATCCTTATACTCTGGATTGAATCCAAGTAAAAACCATCGGTTGTTATACTGCTTAAGAAAATATGGATGAATTTCTGCGTCAAATGGCTCCTTCCCGAAAGGTTCGTATGTGATGCGGATAGGCTGTTCATTCACAATGTAATTGAACAGTTCCTTAAACCGTTCAATACCTCGTAAATCAACATTGGAATCAAACGATAGAATATTTCGTTGAGATTCCGAAACCTTATATTTCTTCTTAAGTTTGCGGATGATATCAGTCATCCAATCAAACTGAGGCATCCCACGGAATGAAGCCAGCATGTTTACCGTCGCCTCAAGCCCCGTCAACTCGTCGTCCGTCAAATCAACGATAGAGAATCCCTCCTGAGAATATCGGTAATATTTTCGCTGTCCATCCTGATATGCCTTAATAGGAGCATGCATGGACGGCGAGATTTCCATCTCTTTCAAGTCAGAATACACCTGACGTTTGCTGACCGTCGTATCTATGCTAAGTTCCTTCGTAAGATAATCGCAACAAGCCTTCTGCAAGTCCTCTATATAGTACTTGCGGGAAAAGTTACTCAGACACTTGTCAAGAGCTTCGTAACGGAGCCGGGCGTTCTTATTCGTTGCCAAAATAATTATTATCGTTAGTCCGAGACCATAACAGGATCATTTAGTAAGTCTTTGACCTTTACTTCAAGACATTTAGCAATAGAAAATAAAGTTTCAACACCGGGCTGAGCAGAGTTAGTACACCATTTAGAGACCGTTGCAGGATCTTTGCTTAATTGCTCAGCCAGCCATTTGTTCGTTTTCTTCTTTTCTGCTAATACTACTTTTATTCTGTTGTAATCTCTTTTCATTATAGTTGAAATTGAATCAGACGCAAATTTACTGATTTTTTCCGAATTAGCATAGCGAATTACGGAAATTATGATTGACTTTGCATTGGATATCATGTGAATATGGAGTGTGATTTCCGTCCCGCTTCATCAATATGAACAAATTATCACCGGCCTCCTAAACCTCGTTTGGGGTGAGAGGGTTTCATCATTCGATGAGCCTGCATCATGCAACGGTAAGCGAAGCGGCGGTCATTTTCATCTTCCTTGCGGCCCCAGGGTAGCGAGTTGTCGCTGCCACCGCCTCCGCATGACTGGGCGAATTGGGTTGCTCCGTCGAGATAGCCGAGGAACAGATACATCGCACACTTCAGAATCTCGTTTGGCTGCTCGGCGATTGCCGTCAGGAATTCTCCGTCTAAATCGGCTTTCTGTTCCGAGGGCAACGCCGCGAGTATGGAACGCACATCAACAACCATTCTGGCAAAGATAGCATCGGTAAGTCTCATGCGCACCTGTTCCTGATTCTTTTCCGTGAACTAGTGGTAATTCTTTTGCGCAGTGTCGCGCTTTTCCTTGACGGTATGCAGCTCATCCTGAAGCTCGGCAAGTTGTCGGTCGGCGTTCTTGAATTTGAGACGCTTGTCGGCGAGTTTCTGTCCGGTAGATTCAAGTTGGGCTTCAAGGGAAGCAATGCGGCAACGCAATTCGGAAACATCCCCGGCACCATTTTCGATGTCCGCCTCCAACTGAGCTATCTCGTCATTCAGTTCCAGCTCCTGCCTTTCAAGATTTGCAATCATGGTCGTTAGACCTTTCACTCGCTTTTCAGCTTTCCGAATCTGGTCGTCAAGCTGACGCAACTGTTCGCGGTTGTCGTCTATAAGAGTTTCGAGCATGGCATTCTCTCGGTCCAGGTCGCGGTTGTATTCAGCGGTCGAGCGATGCCGTGCGCCGGTCTCATGGATGTCATCGCCTCGGTCAAGACCGTACCTGCGGTTCACTTCGGCAAACCGGATATGCAGGTCCCTCATGTGCTGCCGTGCCTCGACCTTGTTCTTGCCTCCGATTACTTCCTTTGAACAGAGGCGTCCGTCGGCAGTCAACGGCACGAAAACACAATGCGCGTGAGGTCCCGTTTCGTCAAGATGGACGATGAACGAGGCTACGTTTTCTTCTCCGAATTCACGGCACACAAAACCATATACATCCTTTGCCCATTGCTCGATTTCCGGTTGCCGAATCAGATGCCCATTGGTCTCCTTATACTCGTTGACTTCCTGACTGCCGAAAGCCATCTCACGCATCCGTTCACGGTTGCCACCGAATACGACTAAGACAGCCCGGTTAGAAATGGCGGTAACACGTGCATTCGGATTGAGCCGTGCTTTGATTATCTCATCTACCTCTTTGTCGATACGCCGCGATTTGTCAACGGCGGTTATCTTACCACCGGCCACGACCTGAAAGTTCAGTGCGGTTCTGGAACGGTCGTAGTTGTGGTCTGGATTCTTGGCCTTTCGATCGAACAGCTCATCGCTCCAGTTGCGCTGTTGCTCGTTGCTGACATTGGCAGCAACCGATTTGACGGCTTAAAGTCCATCATCTGTTTTGGTGAAGTCATATTGATACTGGTGTTTTTGGTTATGGTTTGGTTGAGATTGATTGATAGCAGGGGTGCTTGCACAGTCTGTCTCCGCATCGGAGCCCTCCGCCTTCGCATGAAGGTATATTAGGCTATACCTTGCAGGTAATATTGCAAGCAATCTTGCCCCAGCTTTCCAGATACCTCAGAACATGGCATTCTCCATTTACAAGAGGCAACTGTCTAAATGTAAAGCTGATTGATTTTTGATGAGATGATGAATCCGAGCCTAACTCGCAGAAATACAACGATATTTGATTCATCATAAGTCAATGTTGAATGAAAGGGAAAGAATAAGTTTTGGTCATAATCGGTTCTCGCGCAGATGATGAAAGCCTGCGGCACTATAACTTGCTGATTTTCTTCCCTCTCATTAATTCATTCATCAATTCATCAAAATAAGGATAAATTCAGAATGAAATCTTTGGTAACTGTGTAGTATCTGCCGACGGCATTCTTGGCAGTGTACTTTGCCGGGAACATGCCGACACTATAGGAGCGGTAGGTAAGGGAGTTCGATGCCGGCTTCAGATGCCAGTAGATCTACAAGAGACGCCGTATCTCGCTTGTATCAGCACGGACATTGCGATAGCTAAGTAAGGTGGCCAAGTCGTTAACCACGAAAGATACCGATGCGTCGCCGGTGCTGTCCATGATGTCCATCAGCAGTTCGGCAACCTCAAACTCTATCTTCGAGCGGTTGGAAATCACGATGCGGTTGAGAGCTGCTGTACGCAGTCTTTTCCGGACTGAACCATATTCTGTTTTCGCATTGCACCGACAATTCTCTCTGCATAAGGAAGTGGAGAAACGCCGGAATCTGTGCTACAAGTTTCCTCATATAGAAAGGGTCATCTGTTTCCAGAGTGTTGACCTTGCGCACCCAGTAGCGCACTTCCTCGCGGTCGATTACAATGGGAAAATGCTCGTTGTTGGAACATAGCACAAACTTGCCGAAGAAGGCAATCTCGTTTCGGTCCTTGCCTTTGGACTCCATCTTATAGGATGTTGCCGTGTTCAGATTCTTCAGTCGCTCGGAATCTTCGCGCCGGGAGAGTAGAACCTCATCGACCATGATAAGCAGCTTGCCTGCCCAGTCGGAGTTGAACTTGCTGCGGAAGTCCTCGTTGGTGTTGAAGGTGGCGTTATCCTGAAAGATTGCCTTGAGAAGATTGAGGAAGGTGGTCTTGCCGGTATTCCGTTGCTCGGATGCCAATATCAGTATCGGAAGCTTTTGAAGCGGCATCTGATACAGCAACTGGATATAGTCAAGGCCATACTCATAATGCTCCTCGAAGATGTGGCGAAGCAAGCCGTCAATCGCGCTCCAGTCACACGGCGTCGGTTGATGGGTGATCGGCTCATAGAGATTGTAGGCGTTGCCGATTATCTTGCGGTAATCGGTATGGCTCGGAACAGTACAGAAACAGTCATACTTCGGCACATCGTCCAGATAATCATTCCCGTGGTCAGCCTTGATGGTCGAAGCCTTCCAAATATACCAGACACTTACAAGTGGTACCATTAGCCTGCGGTCGCAAGACCTCCCGGTAATACTCCGTGCCGATTCGGACGTAAGGGCATGGTTCATCATTCTCGGATGGAATCTGGAAATTTTCGTTTTCGGTATTCATATCGCGTCCTTTATCATACGTTCAACATCCGACAGGCGGTATCTTACTTTATTACCTATCTTGATTTTCTCCAGATACCTGTCATTATCCTATCTCCATAAGGTTGATAAAGTCACGCCGAGCATTTTGGCGGTTTCCTTGGCGGTGATGTAGGTTTCTTCCTTAGGTGCATTAGCCTTAATCTGTTCCTGGTTCCAGGCTGTGAAGGCCTCTTTGAGATCATCAATATTCATGATGACCATAGTAGTTTGTTTTTTACTTGAATCTTGTTTGTTATAAAACATTAAATTGTTAGATGGTTATGGTTTTTCTCTGCGCAAAATGATTGCGTAATTGTTTGATTTTTTCGCAAAGTTACAATGCCAAAAACGGTTTGCCAATAGCCATGTAATGCTTTTAAGTAACTATAAGAAAGGAGATTATATTTATATATGGAGCAAGTTGCCAGATAATGGGTTCAACTCTCTGTACGGAATATCAGACATCGGAAACTAAATATAACAGCCTGAAAATATTTGCCATAATTCGGCAATCAGACATACACACTTGTCAAATAAAAATTCGACAACTCGAAACATCGAATTGTCGGATTATCAATGGTATATTGTTAAAATCTTTAACTATGATTCTACTGCGAACTATTGATCGATTACTTCCCATGAACCGCCTTTGTCCGGACCGATGCGCCGGATTCTGCCCTCCTTCGCAAGAGCATCGAGGCGTCGCTGGACACTACTTTCATGCAGGCCTAACACGTTTGATAGTTCTGCTCTCGTTATCATCGGGGTTGCTTTCATTAATTCGACAATCCGCTCTTTCTGTTCGGTTTCTGTTCGGTTTCTGTTCGGTTTCTGTTCGGTTTCTGTTCGGTTCGTACCGGTGTTCTCTGAACCTTTGAACTGCTCGATGTCGGTTGTGCCACCTAAATTAATTGCCACGAATTTCTCGCGGGGTATATAGACGGTAACACCGCCCTGCTCAATAGAGAATGTCGGTAGAGTAAGGCCGTCAGCCGAGAATCCGTTTACTATCTTCTCAATACCACGACCCCATGCCTCGATGAATCCGGCTCGATAGAATGCCTCTGCCATTTTGGGATTACGAGGCTGAGAAGTATGCTTGCCCATGAGCTTCTCAACAGATAAATCATCAGGCAACTTTCCTTCGTTCCAAAGCCGAATATGATCGCTGTAAACGCTCATCTGCGTCCATGTGCCCTGATGGTCGCGGTGAACTATAGAGTTGCATATTATCTCGCGCAATGCCTCTTCCGGAAGTTCAAGCGGCTCTATGCGCTGCAAGCCCTCATAGTGAATGGGGCGTATCAGAAACTTTTCGTCCAGAACCCGCATCACTCTTTCCGGCATCTGTATGAGGTTGCCATCAACAATCTCCTGACTTAACAGATCAAAATTGGTAGAGCCGAAACGCCCTATTTTGAAACTTGATGTAACGAAACGCCGTTGAGGGTGTTTGCCAAAAAGCAGAATGGCACCATTGCAAGGTACACCTTCCTCCATAAGTCCTAAATTTGAAATAACCTCCTCCGGCGTGGAATTCTCTGCATCGAGAGACATCCGCTTCTCCTTGATACCTTTCTTCAAGAAATACCGGATTGCCTCCGGGTCTATATCGTCAATCGTCGCGCCATAACAGGGCATATCTTCCCAGCTTCTGCCGAATTTTTTCATTAGAAATTGTTGTAAAGCCAGTCCTCGCAGCTCTTGATTGGTCGCGCCGCTCCGCATATAGAAAGCTCCTTTATAAGAGATAGGAATGTTGGACTGCTCAATGTCAATCTCGATTATATCTTTCCCGTCACGCTCTATATGGCTGATGGAAGGAACGATACCTAACATCGTCACAATTTTGTTGGGAATATCCTCCAGCAGCTGATGCAGATGCGTAACGCCAACGTCAGACATATCATCATCAATGCCAATATATATCTTTCCACCCTGCGCATTAGCGAAGCCGCATACCCACTTAAGGTACTCGTCTTTCCAAATCCGCTTATATTCAGTGTTATGATTCTCGTTGTTCATAATGCAAATTTAGCAAATATATGCTATAACTGTATCTATTTCAATACCCCATGACATTGACAAGCTCACGCTTCATTTCCTCGTCTATCTCACGGTATCTTGCGAAAGCCTTGCTGCCTACGGAGTGTCCGCTCAACGCGCCTACAAGATTCTGGTCTTTCACCTTCTTGTAGAGGTTGCCTACAAAGGTTCGCCGAGCCATGTGGCTGGTTGCAATGGTATTGATAGGCACCTGTTCTTCGATGCCGGTTGTCGGATTGAGGCGTGTGACGAGGCGTGTTATTCCTGCCGCTTCAAAGATTTCTTTGATTGCCTCATTATACTTCTGTTGGGATATAAACGGAAGCAACCGGCCATCCTTAACCTCCTCACGATGTTTGTCAATGATGAACGCCCTGTCCGATAACGGAACTCGAATTGTTTCCGGGCGTTCCTCAGCGGTTTTAGAAGCGATGTATTCCACGCCACCATTGATTACATTGGCAGGTGTCATCTTCATCATATCACCTACGCGGCAACCGATGCAACATTGAAAAATGAATATATCCCTCTGTGTGTCAAGATGCTTATTGTAGGAGAAATCGAAATCGGCAAGCTGCAATACTTCCTCATCCTTAATGTAGATAGGAGTGCCGTATTTCTCATAGACGGCACTCACATATTTTGCAAAAGGATTATTCATGGTGATTCCTTGGGCATGGCACCAATGGAACAAAGCTTTGAAACGCTTCGTAAAAGTCACCATGTAGTTATCGCCTCTCGGTTTGGGGCGTTTGACCTTGTGCGTCTTGTGGGTGATGGAAGGGAAAGACTTGTAGATATTCGGATACTGGTCATATAATTCCGGCTCAGCTCGAAGAAAAGCCTCGAAAGCATAGACATCCTCTGTTTTGCAGGTATCAAATGAGAACTTGTAAGATTTCTTACCGGTCAGACGTTGATACAACTCGAAGCGATGCAACGCACGCTGAAGGACACGGTAATGCCGCTCCCGTGGTTCCGACAACTGCTTCTGCTTGAGAAACTCGTCTATAATATCGTCGAATGACAGCTTCTTCACCTTTACCTCTTTAGGTGGCTTTTTCGTGGCTCCGATCAGACTTGCCGGAAAAGAAAAAACCTTTCTAAAACAGTAGTTTAGAAAGGTTTGACATAGTTTGACTGCCATCTGGCGTATCTTTCCGTGATCCGCCTGGGATTCTCCTAAGAGTGTTACCAAGGTGATATTTAAAACTTTATATTTTTAGCTTCAAGCATATCCCATGATTTAACCCACTGATTGTTTATTTAAAAATATTTATTCATAATTATCAAATATAAATTATATAGAATTTAAACTTATTCTTTAGAAATTTAATTCTTTTTGTTTTTCTCATAGGTTTGCAATAATCGATAATCATTTACTGAATAAGATTTTAGCGGAGAAACCCCTATCAAAAGTCTATATTCATTTATTAGATCATTTCGTAATTCGGTTATTTCACTTTTGTCAAATTGATAAAAAAGCCGAAAAGAACCTAATGCTTTTTCCTTGGAAGTATTATTAAGGTTATGATTTATATCATAGGCTTCTTTTCTTAAATTATATACTAGAGCAATGATTTCCATGTGTTTTATCGTAACTTCCATAGGAAAGAACATCTGATTGTTTTCAAGGAAGTCATTAGTTTGTCGAGTATATTTGTCGAATGAGATAATTTTATCCCAATAGTTTATAATACAATCATTCCTACATTCATTTCCATCAGAAAGACATTTTTTATCATAATCTACATTTTCTTTGCAGTCATATTTATAATAAGAGGCTATAGTATTTATTTGATTTAGTATTTCTGTTAATCTACCACATGCTTCTTTAAGTATTTGTAGCCTTTCTGATTGGATCAATCCGAACTCTATTCTCATAGTCTCTAATTGCGTATCAAGACTTGATTGTATTTGTCTACTTTTCCTATCTAGTTCTGCACGATGAGATTCTAAGTCTCTATTAAACCAGTGAGAAATCCTCCCTTTTATAGTAAACAAGATAATTGTAGGAATCGCGGAGATACAAACTGTTAAAATTTTCCACCCGTGAGTAATAAGAAAATCGTTCATATAATTGAAATAAAATTAAATATTTTTCAACAAACATACTGTGCATTTTATACGAAAATGAACAGTATATAGAAAAATACTCTAAGTATGATTACGTACATATCAGCAACTAGCATTTTCAAAGATAGAAAATTTTCCGCAAATAAATTGGTATTATAGCTAATATACTAATTAGAGAGGAAAAGCTCTATTTTTTATGATAGTATTCCAAAAGGTGTGTAAATCCCAATTTTGTTATTTTTGTAAAGCAACTTTCAAAAATGAATTATTATGGAATTTGCACACGAACAAATTACGGAAATAATTTTCGAAATCACAACAGATGAAACTGGTTTTCAGGATTTAATAAAAGGTGGCTGTCTAACGAGTTAAAAAAAAGAAATTTGCCTCTGTTACAGATAATTGTAACAGGGGTAAACTGATTAAAAGGAGACTTACTAGACAGCCTCGGGGGGGGGTAAAAACGAAAGATTAACTGACGATTTTTATATTAAATTCGTCAATAAACTGACGTTTTTTTATTTTCGAAACTGTATTGACAAAATTCTCCACTGGTTTGATAATATGAAAAATCTGCATTAGTTCTGCGAACATAGAAAATAAAGTTCTATAATTGCAGACTAAATGCAAATTGTCCGTTCCACTACTCGTAACCAACCCTGTAACCCCGAAAATAACTTTGGCGTTCCTGTATTGAATTAGAGTTTTAAGGTTCACTGTTTTATACATAACATAGAGCGTTCCTAAGAGCGTTCCAACCAGCATCACAAATTTTGAGTCTTTTTTACCTCCTTGGATACCTGGCGATACTAAGTCATATCGAATGATTACAAAAAGCCGTGAGCCATTTGACTGCGACAACTGTTGCCTGTACAAAGAACCCGTATTTTCATTTTTATATTTTTACTTCTACGCTAATCAATAAATAATTATTTCGCTTTTGTCCAAGACCTTTCCAGTTTTGAAAGTTAGGCGAAATTCTGACACATCCTATAAAAGTGTGCTCCAGGTTAAATCCGGAAACATCGTTTATATTACCAAGTCCAGTTTTATAATTTGTAAATGCTGTTAATATGGATTTCCCTGTAATCTGGAAAGTTTGTTCCGCTCAAAAGGCGGAACAAACTTGAATACCAAGCAACAGACCTATGGTTAAGGAGAATGTCCTTTTCATTGTATCCTAAAAGATATTTCCAAATACAAACCCCGAAATCGTTGCCATTAAGATGACGAGTGCCACATAAACGACGGTTTTCTTTGTTCCTAACACACCACGAATAACCAGCATATTCGGCAGAGAGAGCGATGGTCCGGCTAACAACAAAGCCAAAGCAGGGCCTTTACCCATGCCGGAAGCTAGTAATCCCTGAATGATAGGTACTTCAGTCAGGGTGGCGAAGTACATGAATGCCCCCGTAAAACTTGCGAAAAAGTTGGATAGCAGCGAATTTCCGCCGACCGCCCATTCGATCCAGCTATTCGGGATAATACCTGCGATAGCCGTATTGTCATGCGTAGAACCTAAAAGGAAACCCGCCGTAACCACGCCGATAGCCAACAACGGTAATATCTGTTTGGCAAAACCCCAGGAAGAGAAAACCCATTCTCGATTTTCTTCGTCCCGTTTGTCGAAAAGCAGGATTATGGAGAGTGCGGTGATAGCCACTATCATCGGCACGAGCGGAACCAATTTAGCATTGTCGATGAACAGGCTGGCGGGAATTATGGAAACGGCCGTCACCATAGCTCCGAGCAACACCCACAGGGTACACAATTTCAATATCCTGATTAGCGACCAGCACAACAGAAGCGATAACGCTCCGGTGATATACCACTTATAAGCAAAGATAGTATACCATAGTCCTGTATCGGATGCGGCAGGTGCACCCCAATTTGTAAATACGAGAATAAGCACCAATGTAAAAAAGTGGAAGGAGGTTTGCCATATCGGTCGTTTTTCGGGGGGTGGAACGATGTTCATCTGCTCTTCTTTTTTGGCTTTTTCTTCCTTACGGAAAAAAAAAGACATCAGCAATCCGATAACGACGGAAAAAAGCACGGCACCGATTATACGGGCAATACCCATCTCCATACCTAGAATCCGGGCGGTCAGAATAATAGACAGAATACTGATTGCCGGACCGGAATAGAGGAATGCAATAGCTGGCCCCAAGCCTGCCCCCCGTTTATAGATGCTTGTAAAGAGAGGCAGAATCGTACACGAACATACGGCAAGAATACCTCCCGAAACGGCAGCCACCGTGTAGGAGAGCCACTTTTTCGCATTCGCACCGAAATATTTGAGTACCGAACCCTGACTGACGAATACGGCAATTACACCAGCAATGAAGAAAGCAGGCAGCAGACACAATACGACATGTTCCTGCGCATACCATTTTGTAAGGTCGAGTGTGGCATCCACGGCTGTCATAAACCGCTCACTACCGAGCGGCATGAAGAACACGGCTGCAAAGACGATGACAACCCACAAGAGGATTTTCAGTTCTTTTTTCGTATCCATAGCCACATTGTTAAATGCCGAGTAGCTGTTTTATTTCGCTTTCGGAGGGGACGTACCCTTTGATTTTAATCACACCGTCCACCATGACAGCCGGAGTAGCCATCACGCCGGAATTGAGGATCTCCACAATATCCTCTACTTTCATAAGTTTCACATCGAGATTATTCTCGTTGATTACTTTTTCGATTGCCTGATAGGTTGTCTTGCATTTGGCGCAACCTGTTCCCAAAACTCTGATTTCCATATTTCTATTTTTTATAAATACATCATTACACAATAATACATACCGATAATTACGAACAGACCTCCTACGATCCAATTCAGCCATTTTTGAATGATCTGCATCTTACCGTAAAAATTGCTGATATGTTGTACGCTGAATGCCAGAATCCAAGCGACGGCCAAAACAGGCAGTGCGGTAGCCACGGCGAAAAGCACGGGGAGAAGATACCCTGCGGTCGCCGTGGCCGACATCGGGATCAGCATTCCGAAGTAGAAAACTCCGCTTGTGGGGCAGAATGCCATTGCGAACAACACTCCGAGCAGGAGCGCACCCCAGTTTCCTTTGCGTGCCAGGCCCTCGCCGTTGCCTTTGAAACCGAAAGAGGGCAGTTTGAGTTTGCTGCCGGCCAGCATGAATAAACCGATAATCAACAATGCCGGTCCGAGAATAAGCTCTCCGTATTTCCCGATGAACTTTTGAATACCGAATAAGCTGGAACCCTCTTTGAGTATCAGTATCAATACGATACCCAACACCGTGTAAGCGAGCACACGACCGAGCGTGTACAGCAAACCGTTCAGGAAAATCCGGCGGCGATTTTCAATGTCTTTACCGATAAATCCGATTGCGGCGATATTCGTTGCCAGCGGACACGGAGAAACCGCCGTGAGCAGTCCCAGCAGAAAAGCCGTCAATACAGGTGTTGTGCTGCTATCCAATAATGTCTGTAACCACTCCATAGCTCTATTTCAGTAAGGCTCTGACTTGCTCGATTACTTTGCTTTTAAATGCGTCGGGAGTAGTTCGGGCATTGGCAAAAGCGTACTCGGTCAGATTCTCGTAACTCTCTTTGCCGTCTTTCCATTTGCTGACGAACAGAGACGACCAGGTAACCTCGTATTTTTCGGCAATCTTTTCATTTTCTGCTTTTGAAATGTCGATTGATTTGAAAACTACCGTTCCGTTTTTCAATTCATCGGCAAATGTCATTTCGATCGCTTCTTTGGCATGCTTTTCTATCGCCATGCAAGTGGCACACCGTTGTTTGCCGTGAAAATACAATACTTCCACACGGTCTTTTTTAGATTGCTCTTCTGTTGCTTTATTTCCTTTTGCATTACCATTGCCACATGCAAACAGTCCGAGGTACATGGCCATCAATAAAATTACATTTTTCATTTCACTTGATTTAATGGGTTTTTGTTATTTGGGTTATCAATTCATCAAAATAATGCTCTGCTCATTGATAAATAGATTGCCTTTTTCATTGTATTTTAGATGTTTGTATTTCGCCAAACTACGAACATTCGAACTAAAAAAATTGCCGCTATTCGCAACAACTTTCTTTCTTGCATACACATTGCCCGAAAAACTCGGCAAAAAGTATAGAGGCAATTTTCCAATTTTCACGATTGATGCAATATTTCACTTTCGGTGTTTCTATCTCTCCTTGTATCAGGCCTGCGTCTTTCAACTCTTTCAAATGTTGCGATACCGTTGCTTTGGAAATAGGCAATACTTCGTGTATATCGCCGAAAAAACAACAATCTTGTTTGGCCAAAAAGTTAAGTATTGCAATTCGTGCCGGATGTCCCATCGCTTTTGCAAAGCGGGCTATTTGTTCTTGCTTCGTTGTATATTCTTTGTTTTCCATGTCTATTCTTATTTGTTGTTCGCAAAATAACGAACAATATTTTATATAGCAAAATAATATGTTGAATTTCTTTTTAGAATTTTATTTCCCTTCTTTCGTTGTGTCTGTATCGGTCAGCCTGCCCGAATTTAAAATTCCGCTACGTATGTATTTTAATTTACTCCTTAGATCAGATAGTGAGCCGGGAAGACCGCGAATAAAAAGAAGCTATCACTGCTTATAATCATAAGAACACCAGAAAAGGAATAGTAACAAGTGGTTTTAACACAAAGGTATATCCCGGGGCTGAAACGTCAATGCTAAGCCCTGTGAATTTGGAAAAATTTCTTTCTTTGGATTCCACAAAAAGAGTAAATTTCTTCAAAGCGTTGCCTTATTTATTTTCTCCATATAAAAGATGTTTATCAGAGAAAAAAAGAAAATTACCGTAATTTTTCTCTTTTTACATTCCTTGTTTTCAGCGTACTTAAAATATTTCGGGTCACTCGAAATCCTTGTACTCTTGCAGAAGAAAATCAACCGACTTTAGAGATTGATTAATTATATTGAAACAGTTGAAAAGAAGTGAGATAAATTTGTTTAAATTAAGAATATTGATTTAAAACAATTCATAATATAAATTGCATCCTGTATGATAAGTTTTTGCTGACAATGTTGATTATCTTTGCTGAAAGTAATATTTGGCAATATTCGATGATTTAATATTATCATAATTGCACTGATTCAAATGTGTAAACCGGAAAATCGGCAAGATTTCGCTATCACCGATTGGCTATTGAAAGGATGGTTTCATTTCAGGTTTTTTGAAAGTAGGTTTACGAATCATTCGGAGATACACTCTAATACAAAGTAACGCAATGGTACCAATTTGAAATATGTAAACAATAGGGATGAGATTAAAATAAGCAGGTTTTACATCTGCGCTTTCCCATTGCCGCCAAGCGAATCCCGAAATTAAAAATTACCTGGAACAGAAAAAATATGAGAACGACAATAGTTATCCTTTCCGGATGGATATTGCTTTTAATGTTAACAGCGTGTAGTGAAAACTATACACCCCGGAAGTATATGGGTCTGAAAGGAAAGGTCACGAGTTTGCGGGATACGGTATATCGTTTCAAGTACTCTTATGACACCCTGAGAACCCCGGACAAAATTGGTCATATCACAATCATCGGTTTTGATGATTGGGGAAATATCACGAGCCAATATGAGTATTTGGGAATGGATTCTGTTCCTTTCCAGATAGAAGAGTATCTATATAGTGGCGATACGCTTTTGTGGAGTAGTTCCCGGATACGCCAGTCAGATGGAACTTATGCCGCTCTTGTTTATGAATTTGTTTCCCGGAACAACAACACCGTGAAATACAAAATAGATAATGGCAGCGAGATTTGGGAAGAACAAGTCAGAACTTCGGGAAAATATCGTTGTTATTCCGGGAAGGGAAAGTGGGGATACGAAAAAAAAGAGGCATGGGCCGACAAGAATAACAACATTACAAAATGGAAATTATTGAGTGTGAGTGATGAATTCAAGAGCGTGACGAAAGACAGTTCAAATACCTTCAGTGTGCTTCGTATGTATAAATATGACTCTTATGACCATGTAATAGAAGAGATACATATTGAGGATGGTGATACCACGGTATATACTAATTCTTATTCCGGTTATGATGACCGTGGTAACTGGACAGAAAGCAAAACTCAAGTAGACGGCCGCTTCAAAATTTTGACGAAACGAACCATAAAATATACGGAATAATCTGATTATGAACGAATAATCAATAACAAACGCTCCCCGTCTCTTTGTAAAAAACAGGGAGCGAAATTGGTTATCCGGTAACTCTAAATCTTCTTGCCGATATAGAAAACATATCCGTAAAAGGCTTTATATTTGCGGTATAGCTCTTCTTCCTGTCGGCTGAAAGCAATGAAGTCTGCAACCGCCTGATTACCTGCGTACTTTTTTAAAATCTTCTCGCGCACTGCGGCTTGCGGAGCAAAATAGTGTTCCGTCCAGCAGTTTTCGGGTAGAATAAAGGTTGCCACCGGAACGTATCCGGCTCTCTGCATTTGAGAAACCTTTCGGGGAATCGTATCTATGCCGGGTTCTGCCGCCATCCAGAAATTGTTAATCTCAGAAGGACGTTCGCCGGTAAACCACGATGGTTCGGTAACGGCAATGTAGCCTCCTTGTTTGAGGTATTCATACCACTGACGCAACCCCTGCTCGAAACCGATATTACAGATAGCTCCTTCCGACCAGATGAGGTCCAATGATTCTTTCTTGAAGGGAAGAGCTTCTTCCATCGACCCGACAATGCCTTTTACCCGTTCTTGCAGACTGAGCCTTCCGGCATTGCGGTTGAAAAGGGTGATAAAATCGGGAAACAGATCGAGTCCTGTAATATGGCCCGGAATATTTTGAGCCAGCACCATTGTCTGACCTCCCGTTCCGCAACCAATATCGGCAATGCGGGAATTTTCGGTCAGATTGTCGATAAAACTCAATGCTTTAAGTGTTGCTTCGGGACTACCTGGCCCTTGTCGTTCGAGATTGGAAAAATATTCGCAGATTAGATTCAATTCGAATTGGCTGATTGTTTTATTTTCGTTACTCATTGTTTTAATGTGTTTTGCGCACAGGCAAAAGCATAACAATACCTGCTTACTGTGCACAAATTAAACTTGAATTATTATAATAGAAAACTGCTATCGGAAGAGTATCCGAATGCAAACAAAAGAACAATCCGTGTCAAAACACAGACTGCTTATTAAACAATATCCCAATAGAATGTTTTTGTCATCGCTACAAAGGTAGCGTACATTTCTCAGTTTGCAAAATAATTCACTAACAAACAACAAGTTGTATTGCAAGATTATTTTTTTCGGCAAATACAATCGGTCAGGTGATCGTTAATAAACCCTGCGGCCTGCAAATGTGCATAACAAATCGTCGAGCCGAAGAATTTGAATCCACGCTTTTTCATATCCTTGCTCATCGCGTCCGATTCGGGAGAAGATACCGGGATCTTGTTCAATGAGCTAAAAGTATTGACTATCGGTTTCCTGTCGGGAAAGAAAGAGAGCGTGTAATCATAAAAATTGCCGAATTCTTTCTGCACTGCGAGGAACAGCCTTGCGTTGGTAATGGTTGCCTTGATTTTCAGGCGGTTTTTTACAATGCCGTCGAATTGCATCAACCGTTCCACATCTTCGTCGGTCATTTGTGCCACCTTCTCGGCATCAAAGTCGCAAAATGCTTTGCGGTAGCCTTCTCTTTTTCTGAGAATAGTGATCCAACTCAGTCCGGCTTGGGCACTTTCCAGTACAAGAAATTCAAAAAGCGTTTTATCATCAGTAACTAATCGTCCCCATTCTTCGTCGTGGTATTTCACATAAAGCTCGTCGGTTCCGCACCAACCGCAGCGTCCGTTTACAATATCTTGCATAATCATATCCTTCGTTTCAGATAAATCATATCTTTAAGTAACACACCATCCTCAAGTATCGGATGGTCGTAATTGTCGGTGAAAAAATTTTCGATCCGATGGGAGTACTCAAACCCACAACTGTTGTAGAATCCGATTGTGCTCGGCACATCACCTGTTCCGACCAACATTTGGGTATATTTTCCCGCATAGTGGACAAGAAGGTGATTTATCAACTTCTTGCCGTATCCCTGCCTTTGGAATTCGGAGGTAACTGCAATATTCTTGAGTTCACAAACACCATCCTTCTCATCCGTAACCACACAAACCGCTTTAATACCATTATCCTCAAGTGCAAACATATCGCCCCGTTCCAGATAACGATCTATCATAGATTCCTGTTCGTCGGCAAGCAACAGCAGGTCGATGTATTGTTTCTTATTGTTAGTTATTTGATTAATGCAAAAGCTCATGTTGCTGTATATTAATAAACTATGTTGCAAAATTAATAAAAATTACTCTGTCTTCAAGTAGCACATTTGCCCCGTCCCCCGGGTGCTTTTTACTGTAAGGTTTGGGGGTGGTGTTCGAAGTTGATACCGGCTTTGCGGGCTTGGGAGTGTTGAAATTGGCGCTTGATGTGGTAGAGTTGGCCGTCTTTGATGAATTTTGCCCCGGTTTGTTTGAACCAGAAAGCGATGTTGTTTTTTATGCAGATGTTCCGGAGTTCCATTACCCAGTCGAAATCACAGGGACGGGAGTTATAGCCGGATTCGCCGCCTGCAACGACCTGTTCGATCCATTCGCCGATGCGGTAAGGGTGCAGGTCGATCCGTTCCAGAAGCGGTTCGCAGATGATGATTTTATGCCTGATGGGGGCGGTCTGGTAGATTGGCAGACGGTAATCGGCACAGGCTTGGTTTTCGATTGTACAGCAAATGGTGACATTGTCGTATCCGTCTCCCCAGTCTGCAGGCAGACAACGGGAAAAGCGGTCTATCCGTTTGGTGATCATCAAGAAATTGAGATCATTGCGCAGTCGTATCATTTCCCAGGCTTGGGAACGCCACACATCGGCATCTTCGACGAAAAAATCGGAGGTAAAACAGGTATATACGAGTGTCCCGGGAGGGATTTTGTACTCTCCGTTGCGTTTTTTTCGTATGGGCAGATCGAAATTTTTCGTTTGTGTTACCACCGAACTGTTTACGTCTCGTTTGGCATCGCCGCGATAAACGTAACAATGCTGGCAACCGGGACTTACCTTGTGGCAACCGTGCCACAGGTTCCACATGACAGATTTTGAGGCAATGGCATTCGTTGGCATCAGGATTCTTATTTTGCAATTGATCCGGTAATTTCGTAAACAGTTCCGTTTTGGGGCTATTCGTAAATGATCCGGTCGTCAAATGTACGGATAATCTTTTTACTTTATCCGGTGATTAAAAATTAATATTTATGCCACCCATGAATGTTGCTTTGGGCATGGGAAAGCCGGCGTTGACTTCGTAATGTTGGGCCAGCAGGTTTTCACCTTTGACGAACAAATGGGCATGGCGGGTCAGTCGGTAATTTGCCCTGATGTTCCAAAGTACGAAATCTTCCGTGATTTCCTTTGGTGTTACCGCAGTATACAGGTTTTTCACATATTGCAGGCCTGTCGATGCGCTCCAGCGGCCTTTGGTGAAATCGGCTCTGGCAAATAACTTGTGTTCCGGGGCTGCTATCACCGGATTTTCCATATTCAGCCAACTGTAATTGGCAGACAGGTTCCATTGCGGATGGAGGCGGTAGGAAAAATTGATCTCAACTCCCCAGTTTTCGGTCTCCCCGGTATTTACATTCAACGGTTTGCCTGAAGTACGGTCTACCGTAATCATATTATCTCCGTCGATATAATACAGATTTATACCGTAATAAAAAGTATTTTTCAATAGTTTCTGCGAGAACGAGAGTTCGTAATTCATCAAACGCTCGGGACGCAAATCCGGATTTTGTGGCGGAAACATATACATTTCCCGGATGGTCGGGTTCCGGAACCCTTTACTTGCCATGGCTTTCAGTTCTGCGTTCCGGGGGAGATGAACGGCCAGACCGCCTTGCGGAATAATTTCTGTACCTACGTGTGAATGGTGATCTATACGCACGCCGGCGTTCAGCGATAATCGCTTTCCGATATCCTGGCGAAAATCGACATATCCGGCGAATTCGTCCATTTGCTTGTCGACACCGGGTTCACGTTCTCCCGAAGCTAAAACCTTATTCCATGATTCTCCTCCGAAATGCTGGTAATCGAAACCCGTTGTCAGGCGATTGCCGCTGAACAATGTCGCGCTCTGATACCAGGAAATGCCGTACATTTGATCTTTGGAGTTGAAATGCGATTTTTGCGGCTCTTCTCCAGGATGATAACCGTCATTTATTTTATGACGTCCCCAGTTATAAAAAAAGCTCAATGTTCCGGAAGTTTTTGCATAATGATTTTCTAAAGCGAACGAAGTCATACCACGGGTGATGCGCGAGTCGTTGTCAATATACGGAGCATCGGTAGTCCCCGGATTGGAAGCGTTGAAATGAGTAATATTTACATCGCCCCACAATTTCCAGTGGGAGGTAAAGTCGTATCCCGCTTTGGCGTATCCGCCGTATTGTTCGAAACCCATATCCGGCCGGTGTCCGTCGGTCCGGTTGTAAGAACCTGTCACGACACTGCTGAAACGGCCTTTTCTGATGCGGTTGGACAGTTCGCTTTGTAATGTTCCGTACGAACCGGCACTTATATTGACACCGGTTTTTATTCCGTCCTGCTGTTGTTTCCGGGTGACGATATTGATAACCCCGCCCATCGCATTTGAGCCATAAAGTACGGAGGCCGGACCGCGCAGTACTTCAACCCGTTCGGCCAGCATCGATTGGTAGGCATCGGCAATGGGATGTCCCATCAATCCCATGTATTGGGGATGTCCGTCGATCAATACCAATAATCCGGTAGTCGGGCTGCCACCGATGCCGCGCAGGCTTATGCCTCCGGCGGCTCCCGTAGATACTCCGTAACCCATTATGCCCCGGCTGGTCGTGAAAAGTCCCGGGATTTGCTCCGTAAGTATCGGAAGTAACGAGGGCTCGTAACGTTTTTCTATCTGGGAACGGTTTACGACAGAAACCGTCATCGGCAGATGACGGATATCCGTCTCATTACGGGTGCCCGTTACGACTACTTCTTCCATGGTAAAATTACGGACAATACGGGAAGTATCGCTTTCGGCTTTTACATCCACTGCCGTTCCGATAAGTGTGCAGAACATTAAAACAACAGTCCGTTTTTTCTTTATCCTTATTTTGCTTGTAAAATTTCGAATCATGGGGTGAATTTTATTTTAGCTGTTCAGTAAACCTATACGCCGTGTAAAGATAAGTGTAATTTGTCTTTTTTGGGAAAAACATCATTTGTTATTATAAGCTGCCGTATTCCGTTTGGAAGGACTCGAAAAGCCTTTTGTACCGGCAATTGCCGGACAGAGTTTTCTGAAGTGTTCCCGTTTATTCTCCGGGAATCTCTTTTACTATTTCGGCAGGTACACCGGCGACAACCGTATTGGGAGGAACGTCCCGGCTGACGACGGCCCCCGCTGCAACGACGGAATTTTCTCCGATGGTTACTCCCGGTAAAACGGTTGCAGCAGCACCGATCCATACGTTTCGGCCAATAAAGATAGGACGGGAGGTGAGGATATGCCTTTCGGAAGATTTCAAACCGTGATTTTCCGTAATCAGATTTACACGCGGTCCGATTTTAGTATTTTCTTCAATCGTAATGCCGCCCCGGTCCATGAAAATACAGGCCTGATTTATGAATACGTGTTTACCTATTCTGATAAACTTACCGAAATCGGTATAGAACGGCAGACGGATCATAGCGGTTTTATCGATTTCGGCACCCAGCAAACGGATGAGGTTCAGAGCTTCCTCCGGTTCGTGGTAAGAGGTGTTGAGTTCGCTCGTTACGATTCGGGCATGTTCCAGGGCTTCCTGCATTTTATCATTTTCGGGGTCGTTCAGAGAGATGGGTTCTCCTGCAAGTGAGCGTTCAAAGATATTCTTTTTCATAATGTATTATTTTAATTGAGGAAACGAAAGTGTTTTGTTTTATACTATTATTGTTTTGTATGGCATGAGCATTAAACGGATTGGTTTCAGTCAAACCCTGTATATTATATTCTTTGTAATTCTTGTTTTTAATTTTTAACCGGCCGAACGGTTTCTGATTTTCGTATTGCAAAAATAAAGAGATCGATTCGTTTCCTTTGTAGACGGATTACGGATGATTTTACCCGAATTACAGATTTTGTGCATTCGTCGCTAACCGGGATGTTTTCCGGTTGGTTTGTATGGTATTATGGTTCTGATAACTTTGATTGGTGCGGTTGCACAGATCGGCGAATCGTTACCGGGAGATATTGGAGGGGCGATAGACGTATTACATACGGATTTATACCTGTAATATGGGTATAATAATCTGTAATTTGTATACCATGATATTGATAGAATACAGGTATTTTTGTTGAAAATAAACAATAAAATCAAAGATATGAAAAAAGTTTGTTTAATTATCGGTATAGCGGGACTGGCTGCAGTAACCTCGTTGTGTGTCCCGAAGGGAGGGAAAGCAGAAACGGTGGAAGCTTCTGCTTTAAAAGCAGCAGAGACTTCCGCTTCTTCGACGGACAGTAAGGTGCTTGTCGCTTATTTTACCTGGCCTGAAACGGATGGTGTTGATGCTTCGTCGGGGGCAAGCCGGGTTGTCGCCCACGGTAAGGTGTATGGCAACACGGAGTATATCGCCGGAATGATAGCTGAGGCTACGGGCGGAGACCTGTTTGCCATCAAAACCGAAAGAAATTATCCGGGTTCGCACAAGGAATTGATCGACGAGGCTAAACGGGAAGCCGAAGCCGGAGAACATCCCCGGTTGGTCACGCATATTGAAAATTTAAAAGATTATGATGTCATTTTTGTGGGGTATCCCAACTGGTGGTATGATATGCCGATGGCGATTTATACCTTTTTCGAAGAGTATGATTTTAGCGGAAAGACAGTGATTCCGTTCTGTACTCACGGCGGCAGCCGCTTTTCGCGTTCCGTGGAGACAATCACCGGAATGGAGAAAAACGCCCGTGTGGTGCGCGGGTTGTCAGTTGCCGGACGGGATGTGCCCGAGGCCCGGCAGACCGTGCGGAATTGGCTGGAAAAGCAGAATTTATTGAAACATTAAAATATAACGATGAAATCGAATGTATTACGAAAAATAAGAATAGCGCTTGCTATTGTCTGTTTTCTACTGATTACGTTACTTTTTCTGGATTTTACAGGAACGATACATGTTTGGTTCGGCTGGTTGGCGAAAGTACAGTTTTTACCTGCCGTGCTGGCCGTAAATATCGGTGTAGTGGCTGCGCTGGTGATACTGACCTTGCTGTTTGGCCGGGTATATTGTTCAGTGATCTGTCCGTTGGGGGTAATGCAGGATATCTGGGGTCGGTTGGGAAAAAGACGTAAAAAAAACCGTTATACCTATTCTCCTGCTTTATCGTGGTTACGGTATGGGGTATTGGGAATTTTTGTCGTTGCCTTGATTGCCGGTATCGGCTCACTGGTGGCTTTGCTGGCCCCTTATAGTGCTTACGGACGAATAGCGTCTGATTTGTTTGCTCCGTTCTGGCAATGGGGAAATAATGGTTTGGCTTATATGGCCGAACGGGTCAATAGCTATGCTTTTTATTCGGTTGACGTATGGATAAAGAACACGGCAACGCTTGTTGTCGCTATCGTTTCTTTCGTTGTCCTGGCGGTTTTGGCATGGCGTAACGGTCGTACGTATTGTAATACGATCTGTCCCGTAGGTACTGTCTTGGGTTTTTTGGCCCGTTTCTCACTTTTCCGGCCCGTAATCGATCAGTCGAAGTGTAACGGCTGTACTCTTTGTGCCCGGAATTGTAAAGCGGCGTGTATTGATACCAAAACGCATGTGATTGATTACAGCCGTTGTGTCGTTTGTATGGATTGCATCGGTAAGTGTCATAGAGGTGCGATTTCTTATGCTTTGTGCCACAGCATGAAAAAAAGAAAACAGACAACTGCGGAGATAGAGGCGGATGGAATTTCGCGTCGCGGTTTTCTTGCTATTGCCGCATTGTTCAGCACGACATCGCTTGTCCGGGCACAGGAAAAAAAGGTGGATGGCGGATTGGCTGTTATTACTGCAAAGAAGATTCCGAACCGGACGACACCGGTTGTACCGCCCGGTGCACAGGGGCTTCGTAATATGGCAGCTCATTGCACGGGTTGTCAGCTTTGCGTTTCGGTATGTCCCAATCAGGTATTGCGTCCGTCGGGTAAACCGGGAACGCTGATGCAGCCAGAGGCTTCGTATGAGCGGGGCTATTGCCGGCCCGAATGTGTGAAGTGTGGTGAAGTTTGTCCCGCAGGAGCTATTCTGAAAATTACGACTGCCGATAAATCGGCTATTCAGGTTGGACATGCCGTGTGGATAAAAGAAAATTGCGTGTCCCTGACTGATGGTGTGGATTGTGGAAATTGTGCACGTCATTGTCCTGTCGGGGCCATTACGATGGTCGCATCCGATCCGGATGTGCCGGATTCGCCTAAAATACCGGTTGTGAATGTCGAGCGTTGTATCGGGTGCGGTGCCTGTGAGAATCTTTGTCCGGCACGTCCGTTCAGTGCTATTTATGTCGAAGGTCATGAATGTCACAGAGTGATTTAAAATTACAGGTAATGGAAGAGAAAAATAAGAAAAATCAAATAGACCGCCGGGAGTTTCTCAAACGTCTTGGCATAGGGGCGGCTGTTTCGACCGTTGCGTTGACCGGCTGTAACTCTGGAAAGAATTCGGTTTCGGGTGATCGTTCGGCTTTGGGTGATATTCCGGTCGATAGGATGACTTTCCGCACCAATCCGAAGACGGGAGAAAAAGTATCGTTATTGGGGTACGGCTGTATGCGCTGGCCTACTCTTCCCGGGGGAGATGAGCCTATTGATCAGGAAACGGTGAACCGTTTGGTGGATTTTGCCATCGGACACGGTGTGAATTATTTCGATACGTCGCCGGCTTATTGCAAAGGACGGTCGGAACGGGCAACCGGGATAGCGCTCAAACGGTATCCGCGCGATAAATTTTTCATTGCTACCAAGTTGTCGAATTTTGCTCCATCGACCTGGACCCGGGAGGAGTCCCTGAAAATGTATCACAATTCATTCAGGGAATTGCAGGTCGATTATATCGACTATATGTTGCTGCACGGCGTAGGGATGGGAAATGGCATGGCTGAATTGGAGGCGCGTTATATCGATAACGGAATACTCGACTTTCTGATGACCGAACGTGAGGCGGGACGTATCCGTAATCTCGGTTTTTCCTACCACGGTGATATACGGGTATTCGACTATTTGCTGTCGCAGCACGAAAAATACAAGTGGGACTTCGTGCAAATACAGCTTAATTACGTCGACTGGAAACATGCGAAGGAAGTCAATACGCGTAACACCGATGCCGAATATCTTTACGGTGAACTTGCCAAACTGAATATTCCGGCGGTTATCATGGAACCTTTGCTGGGCGGGCGGCTTTCAAATGTACACGATCACATAGCTGCCAAGCTTAAGCAGCGGCGTCCCGACGAAAGTGTGGCTTCATGGGCATTCCGGTTTGCCGGATCGTTTCCCGGGGTGTTGACTGTGTTGAGCGGTATGACTTATATGGAACATCTGCAGGATAATCTGCGTACTTTTGCGCCCTTGGACCCGCTGACTGAAGCAGACATGGAATTTTTGGAAGAAACAGCTCAGGCTCTGCTGCGCTACCCGACGATTCCCTGTAATGATTGCAAATACTGTATGCCCTGTCCTTATGGACTGGATATTCCGGGAATATTACTGCATTTCAACAAATGTATCAACGAAGGTAATATGCCTTCTTCGTCTCAGGATGCCGGTTACCGGAAGGCACGCCGGGCTTTCCTCGTAGGATACGACCGTTCGGTACCGCGTTTGCGGCAGGCCGATCATTGTATCGGATGTAACCAATGTGTACATCATTGTCCGCAGAACATCCGTATACCCGAGGAAATGCAACGTATCGACAGGTTTGTGGAAGACTTGAAACAAGGACGTGAATTCTGAAAGTAGAATACAATGGGACAGGAGATGGGGTTTATGACGAAAGAAGAACGGCAGAGCCTGATTGGATATCTGTTTGCTGAAAAGTGTTCGTGTGTGATTCGTAACGGCAAGGACATTCGGGTGTTCCGTGAACGGGGCGTGAAAGATTTGTACCGGCTGTTGAAAGAGGAACCGGAATTTTTGAAAGGGGCTTTTGTTGCGGATAAGGTTGTCGGTAAGGCGGCTGCGGCATTGATGATACTGGGCGGGGTGAAAGAGCTGTTTGCAGGGGTGGCCAGCTTTCCGGCTCTTGAGCTTTGCCGGAAAACCGGCCTGTGGGTTGGTTGCATACACGAAGTATCCTATATCGTCAACCGTATGCAGACAGGTTGGTGTCCTTTGGAAATTCGTTGTAAAAATCTGGAAACACCGGAGGAATGCCGGATAAAAATTGAAGAATTTATAAATATACAATTTAAAAATCAATAATCGGAAATTATGCAGACAACAACAGTAAAACTCTATTCGCTGGAGTATACGGATGCGAAAACATACCTGACAGCCGCCTTGTTTATGGCGGGGAATATCGTACTGCCGCAATTGTGCCACCTCGTACCGCAGGGAGGAGCACAGTGGTTGCCTATTTATTTTTTTACGTTGATCGGAGCATACAAATACGGCTGGAGGGTCGGATTGCTGACAGCGGTCGTTTCCCCTCTGCTCAATTCCGTTCTCTTCGGAATGCCTGCTGTGGCGGTATTACCGGTTATTTTGTTCAAGTCGGTGTTACTGGCATTGCTTGCTGGCTTGGCTGCCATGCGTTTCAAAAGAGTTTCATTACTTTTGTTTGCCGCAGTCGTGGGTATCTATCAGACGATAGGTACATTGGGCGAATGGGGGATAAAAGGTGATTTTTTCCTGGCCGTACAGGATTTCCGCATCGGATTACCGGGCATGTTGTTGCAGGTGTTCGGCGGTTGGGCCGTTGTTAAATTTTTTATTCGTAAATGATAAGGTATCGTTGTTGATGGGAGATTACCGGTATACAGGAAATACCGGTCTCCTCCAACAATGCATTTACGGGCTTACTGCCTGAATTAACCGAAATTGATATATCCGGAAATTACATTTCCGGATATATTTCTGATAACTTTCGGTATATTATCCGGTCTTTTTCGAAAATCTGTAATCGGGGTTATAATACCTGTAATTCATCTACTAAAACTTTTCTCGGGACAACGTAATTTTGTTGTGTAAAATGATTCTGAAAGCTGCTTGATAATTTTAAAGAGTAGCCGTTACTGATCTGTAGAGAATAATTTAAACTTATAAAATAAACGATTATGGCAAAAAGAGTATTGATTTTATCGTCTAGTCCGCGCCGTGGCGGAAATTCCGACACCCTTTGCGATGAATTTATGCGGGGAACTGTTGAAGCGGGAAATGAAGCGGAAAAGATTTTTCTGGGTGATAAAACCGTTCATTATTGTATGGGATGCAGTGTTTGTAGTTTGCATAAAAAGCCTTGTCCGCAGAAAGACGATGCAGCCGGGATTATTGGGAAAATGTTGACAGCCGACGTGATTGTCATGGCCACCCCGGTTTATTTTTATACCATGAGCGCTCAGATGAAAACGCTGATAGACCGTTGCTGCGGACTTTATACGGAGATGAGCAACAAGGAATTTTATTTTATCGTTACTGCAGCAGAAGAAGATACCCGCTTGCTGGAACGTACCGTCGACACCTTTCAGGGATTTCTCGATTGTCTGAAAAAACCTCTCGTCAGAGGGGTAGTATTGGGTACGGGGGTGTGGCATGTCGGGGAAATAAAAGATAAGCCCGCTATGTACGAAGCGTATGAAATGGGAAAACAGGTCTGATTTAATTTATGAGATCATGAAACGGAATTTGTTGAATATATTAATACTTGTTTTTATGTTGCCGTTCGGTATGTATGCCTGTCATCCTGCTCAGGTAAAAGTAATAAATAATGACCCGGAACAGACAGGAGAGGATAGCGTTACTTCCGGATTTCCCAAAGTATACTTGTGTAAAGACATCACTGCCGGAAATCTGGTCCGGATTTATGAAGCACTGGGACGTCCGGTAAAAGGTAAAGTAGCCGTAAAACTCAGTACGGGAGAGCCGGGAGGCCATAATTTTCTGCAACCGGCTTTAATTAAAGACCTGGTAAAAAAGGTCAACGGTACGATTGTGGAATGCAATACCGCTTACGGGGGCGGACGTTCGGATACCGAATCTCACTTTAAGGCAGCCGAAGATCATGGTTTTACAGCCATAGCTCCGGTGGATATTATGGATGCTGACGGAGAAGTCAGGCTTCCGGTTAAAAACGGAAAACATCTGAAGGAAGATATTGTCGGTTCTCATTATCTGAATTATGATTTTACGGTGGTGCTTTCCCATTTTAAGGGACATGCTATGGGCGGTTTCGGAGGCGCGATCAAGAATATTTCAATCGGAATCGCTTCTTCTGACGGGAAACGCCTGATTCATTCGGCTGGGACAAGTACAACCGATTGGGGAAATCCCGCCCAGGATGATTTTTTGGAGTCTATGGCCGAGGCGGCACAAGCTGTCATTCAGCATTGCGGCGACAATATCCTATACATTAGTGTGGCCAATAATTTGTCGGTAGACTGCGATTGTGATTCCAATCCGGCCGATCCGCAGATGGGGGATATTGGTATTTTGGCCTCACTTGACCCGGTGGCACTCGATAAGGCATGCACCGATTTGGTTCGGGCATCGGAAGATCATGGAAAGATACATCTGATTGAACGCATAGATTCCCGTCATGGTATGCATACGCTGGATTATGCCGAACGGATCGGATTGGGTAGCCAAAAGTATGAATTGGTGGAGTTGAAGTGAAAATCATTGATTTTATCATTGTTGCGGTACAGTAACCTCTTTTCCTTTTTTCCGTTTCTATGGATAGAAACAGGCGGAAGGAATGAAAAAGAAAATCAGGATAGTTGTTTATGTCATTTTTGCACTTGTCATTGTATATTTCGGAGTACAATGGATACTGGAAAGTAAAATCAGGAACCTCGTTGAAAAAAAGATATATGAAGTAACCCGGGGGACTGTAAAGGCTGAAGTTGGTTCGGTTTCTTTGCGGTTGATCAGTCGCTCGTTATGGCTGAAAGAGGTGAAAATCAGTTCAGATACAGGATCCGGCCTTCAAAAGGGGCTGCCTCTGGTAACTGCTGAGGGGTACCTTAAGAAAGTGGGGATACGTGGCATTCGTTTTAAAAAAAAAGATTCCGTAATTTACTTACGGGCAAAGGGGGTTGAATTGGACGTTTCGCGGCTGTCGGCCGATATATTGAAGAAAAGCCGGGATATCTCGGCTATGGATCGGAATATACCGCGCTTGCAGTTACAAATACAAAAAATAGCTGTCCGGCTCGGTCATATCCACTGCTGTGAAATCGAAGAACGTGATTCCGCCGAATTCCGTTTGCAGGATTTTAACGGGGAAGTAAACGATTGGGAGATGAATACGCTTTCCCGGAACACCGGTTTACCTTTTTCCTGCCGGGATTTACAAATGGCTTTGTCCTCCTTTCACTATTCGTTTGGAGAGAATTCACAGGTATTGGAAATCGATTCATTAAAACTGCAAGGAGCAAAGGGCCGCTTTGCTGTCGGAAATATCCGGTTGATGCCCCGGTATGGCATGTACGAATTTGCAGAAAAGGCCCCGGGACATGCGGATTGGACCCGAATCAAGGCCTCCGGATTGCGGGGGGAAGGGTTCAGTTTACAAAAACTGATGTCTGAACGGTTTATATTTATCGATAGTATTTCTTTGGAAAAGGCTTCTGTCAGTAGTTTTAAAAATCGGCAGATTGAGCAGAAAGCTCGGGTAAAACGTTTGTTTTACGAATCGGTACAGGAATTCTCTCTTCCTTTTGCTGTCCGGAGGGTTGCCCTGAACCGTGTCGATGTCGAATACCTGGAGTTGGCTAAACACGGACTTTCACCGGGAAGAATTGCTTTCGGTGATTTGCGGGGAATATTTTACGATCTGACAAACAGACCTCCATCCGGACAGTCTTTTTATACCTTAATGGCCGAAGGTAGACTGATGGATCAAGGGAAAATACAGGCTGTTTTCCGTTTACCGGCCGATTCTGTAAAACCGGCTTTTGAAATTGCCGGAGAGATGGGACCTCTGAATTTAGCTGTTTTAAATCCGATACTGGAACCTTTGGCAAAAATTAAGGTCACATCCGGACATTTGGAGAAAATGACATTTGAAATAAAAGGGAATTCGCAAAAAGCCCGGGTAGATATGGTGTTTTTGTATGAGAGGCTCCGGATTCGTATAATGAAAGAAAAGGACGGAAAGCTTCAGACCAGTTCGTTTCTTACAACTTTGGCTAATGGAATGATTGTAAAGGAAAATAACCCGGATCACCGGGGAATACGGAAAGGAGAGGGCTGGGCCGAAAGAGATCCCTATCGTTCCCAGTTCAATTACCTTTGGAAAATAATGCTCGAGGGACTAAAAAAATCTGTCGGACTCTAATTTTGCCGGAAAATAGGATTGGGGTAAGAAAGATTCGGAAGCTCTTCCTTTTTATTTTCATACTCTTTTTAAACATCAGTAATGGATTTCTTCGATAGTAGTAGTGGTTGATAGTGTCTTTCGTATTTCGGTTTCCGTAATGATACTCTGTCAAATAACCTGAAAATAGATTTCTGTATGGCAAAAAAATATATATTTGTATAAATTCAACCGAAACAGTAAATACAATGGGGTTATTAAATTTTATATTCGGTAAATCGAATAAAATGGAAAATGAGTTTTTCGGAACAATGACTTTTTTTGAGTTTAAGAGAGAACCTCATAAAAATTATTTCGAATGTAGTCGTCATTTTAAACCGACCGGCAAAATAATAGAAATCGGTATTGACGGAGATAAGGCAGGAGTAACCAAAGAGCAAATCGGGTTTTTTAGGTGTATAGAGGACAATTATTCCAAAATATGCCAAACGGTTGCTCCTTTGATTGAAAAGGAATTCGGGAGTTGGAAAGAAGGGTTCAGAATACTTGATTTTCAAAAGGAATTCGATGCAGTCTATTTGAGTTTACCGCGATGTGAAACCCAGCCTGTTGTTTGGGAAATTGCTTTTGAATCGGAACATAACGGAAACCATACCTTCACATTAACTATGTCAGACTTTGAGGCAAAAGAAATACTTATCGACGGATAAAACAATAGGTAGTCTGTTTCTGTCCGGATATTAAACGATGTAATGAAATGAAAAGCCTATTTTTATTCCTATTGGTCGGTTTTTGGACATTGGAGACCGTATTCGGTCAGTATCCGGCCTTGGCAGAAGCTGCTTGTCAGATAGAAAATCCTGCGATTCAATACGACCCTTCTTATTTTAGGATTTCCTACCCTAACGGGGATGTGCCGGTAGATAAAGGTGTATGTACAGATGTCGTAATCAGAGCTTACCGGAAATTAGGAATTGATTTACAGAAAAATGTCCATGAAGATATGAAAGCTAACTTTGGCAGGTATCCTAAAAACTGGGGACTTACCCGACCCGATCCGAATATAGACCATCGGCGAGTGCCTAATTTAATGACATTCTTTTCGAGATACGGTGAAGTGCTTGAGATTACAGATCGTCCGGAGGATTATAAACAGGGAGATATCGTTTGCTGGGATTTGGGACGTGGAATATTACACATCGGGATCGTTTCGAATGTCGCTTCAAAGGAGCAGGCTCCTGATTCTAACAACCGGCTTTTGATGATGCACAACATCGGCGCCGGTCAGGTATTGGAAGATTGTCTGTTTGACTGGAAAATAATAGGTCATTACAGGTATTTCGAAGAAGTCGAATGAAGGAAGTGCGCTACAGAAGTGTGCTCTTAAATTGGGCAGATTGTTTTGTGTTTAAAGTCGGCTTTATCGTCTTTGGTCAATGTATTCAAAGCCAAGGGGATGATAAGTTCGGCCGATTCCAGAAGATTGAATGTGAAAAATTCGGTTTTTGCCGATTCCGGGAGAATGCCGAGATCCGCTAATTACTTCCGAAAATCTGATCTTGCGGTAATTTAAAATTATCCAAAACCAGGAGAATAATAGAACATCCTTGGGGGATCGGGGATATAAACGACGTTTGCTCTGCGTATACCTATGGCTACATATACGACGGTACAGGAACGGTATAACTGCGGTATATGAACGGTCCCCGCCGGAGTTGTACCGGAGTTATACCGGAGTTGTACCGGAGTTAATAAGGCGAATCCCCGGCGAATCTCCGGTTGATCTCATACGGGGAACATAGCACTTTATCCCCGTCCCCGGGTGCTACTACGGACTTTGTTTGTTTTTTATTTTAAGGATGGATATAAGTGATTTATTCGTCCATGCTATGTTTTTCGATGTCAGGTAGAGCGGATACATTGTCAGGGCGGTTGTCATTCCCACGATTGAACCCAACATAATGTCTTCGGCAAAATGTTGCGATAGGTAAATGTGCGAGTAAGCTGCCACAATCGCCAGCATAAGACAAAAGAACGATATGTATCGGTTTTGTGACAAAAGGGTGATACAGGTCATGGTGGCAAAAACGGCGGAGGTGTGCCCTGACGGAAAACTGTTGGCGGTATGTATCTTCATTCCCTCCACAAACTGCAAAGCCACGTCAGGGAAGTTCTCTTCGAAAAATATTTTGGGGCGCGGCACACCGAAGAACCATTTCAGTCCTTTGGTAAGCAAAGCGTTCACAAGCAGAGTGATCAGCAGGTAAAACGATTGGTTTATTCGGAGGAAAAGATAAACCATAACAATAACGAAGGGGATGCTGGCACCCAGGTGGGTAAAATAGGTGAAAAAAAAATCCAGAAAAGACGAGCGATAGACATTGAGCATCAAGTGTAGTTCGCCCTTTTCGTAAATTACAATCAGTAAAAACCAGATTATTGCAAAAACGGCGTATGGAACAAGAAAGCAGATGAAAGTTTTTTTATTCATTTTTCTTAATTGTTATTCAGTATTTACGTGCAAAGCACGAACAACGCAAACGGAGAGTGTGTAAAACGGCATAACCGGATAACGTGCAATGCGTCAGTTATAAATATTCAATTCTTCTTTATAAATCGGACTTTCCACTCCCAGGAAATTCAGCACGCTGTGAAATACGTGATTTTGTGTCAACGATTCATTCGGTTTGAGTTGTCTCAAACTGTCGGATACCCAAACGATAAAGGGAATTTCGTACTGCTCCCGCGGAGCAATACTCATAGGTAGGCCATGCATATAGAGATTTTTTTCGCCCAGCGACTCGCCGTGGTCCGAAACAAATATCATCGAGCTGTCATACTCTTTCAGTTCTTTCAGTAGTTCAATCAGGCTGTGCAACAAATAGTCGGTATAAACAATGGTATTATCGTAAGCGTTTATCAACTCCTCTTGCGAACAGTCTGCCAGTTCAACGCTGTTGCATACGGGGGTGAAAATTTCGAAACGAGGAGGATATTTTTTGCTGTATGTCGGACCGTGGCTTGTGCTTGTGTGCAGAATGATTAACACTTTATTGTGTTCGCTTTCCGATATCTGTTCTTTCAGTCCGCTTAAAAGGATTTCGTCGTAATTGCCGTTTTCTCCTTTATAGCCAGGTATCAGGGCCGCTCTGTTTTGATAGGTCTTTATATGAACCGGCGGTTCTCCCCAGTTGGTTGTTCGCCACACAACCGACACATTGTTGCGAAACAAATAGTTGGGCAGTATCTCGTATAAATCATTGGACTTTTTGTGTGTTAAAATACATTTCATGCCGGCAGTGGTGTAGGTGGCACAAGATACCGCCGGGAAATAAAACAGGTTGGGCGTTTCGGACAACAAGGGGTTGGTATTCTTTTCGTAACCATAGAGCGAAAAGTTTTTACTTCTTGCCGATTCGCCTATTACCAGAACCAATACCGATTTTTTATTGTCTTTTAGGATGGCGTCGGGCAACAGAATTTCTTTTCTGTTGCTTTGGTGCTTATGGATATAAAAGCGTGCGATATTTACCGTGTAAGACCATGGCATTACAAGCCCGCCCAGAGTGGTGTCGTGTTTGTCAATCCATAGCCAGTTCGTGGCGTTGACAAATATCAATGCGGCGAAAAACAGCAGTGTCAGTGAAGTCGTTACCAAAAACTTTTTTAGCTTTACGGTTATTATTTTAGCCTTGATGATGTAGATCGAGGGAAATATGCCGAACAATAAGATGTATAGCAGTAATTTTACCGAGAAAAAACTGCTTGCTTCATCATAATTTGTATTGATAACGTTGCCTATCATTCCCTTGTCTATGATAATGTTGTAAGTATTTACAAAATAGGTGGCAATTGAGCTTATTATAAAGGTTACAACCATCAGAAACTTCCCTACAAAACGCGACAGGAAAAGAAATAGATAAAAAGTAAAAGCATTAAACAGTAATAATAAAACAAAGAGACTGATAACCAGTAATATGCCGTTGAAACTTTTATAATTGAGGTTATTGAAAACAAAAGCAAGAAACGAATAGTGGAAAAACAAAAGGTTGAACAGACTCATCAACAAGGCGAAATGAGTAATTTTTATACTTTTTGTCAATTGGGGAAACAATAACTTCATGCAGCAATAGATTTTATGTGAATTAGTGATAAATAAATTAGAGTAAGTTGTCGCCTTTCAATTGGACGCTTTTTGTACAAGAAAAACGGAATGGCAATCAAAACAATATTTGAAATCTATGCGGCAATTATCGGATTCATACCTCTTTGCATTTTTGGTGCCGAAAAAGTGCAGCGCCAAGCACTGTAAGAATAAAAGCCGAGATTACTCCGGCACGCGTAGAGGTATATTACAATTCGAATTTTAAAATAGTGTTTTTTAACCAGTAGCCAACAGACAATTAATTTGTGCGTAAAACTAAGAAATTTGCGTTTAAAAACTTAATGGCTATAGGTTAAAATTAGTTAATTGGGTTTTCCGTGACGAATAATTAAGGCATTTATATACAAGTTTACCGTAAATTATTTCTTGTCTTTATATTGTTAAATCCACTATACTACATGGACTTGTTCATGTCAAGTCTGCACCCTGATAAAGGGGGCATTGCCTCAAAATAATTGTCTGATTAAGTCACAATTATTAGCACTTTAGCCCCGTCACCGGGTGCTATTTCGGTTTACAATTGTTTTGTTTTTTTGAATTCTAATATTTACAACGAAATATTAGGATGTTGTGATTGGATTTTTTAATTTTAACAATTAATTTTTTGTTATGCGCCTGAAATTGATATTGAAGTTATTGGATGGTAATTGTTTACCTTGTAATTATATGTACGAGTTATCGAGTGCTTTGTATAAAGTTTTGAATGAGGGGAATACTGATTTTACAACCTGGCTGCACGATAAAGGGTATTGTAAGGAGAAGAAATCTTTCAAATTATTCACTTTTTCCAATTTATACATTCCCCGTTTTAAAATCGAGGGGGATCGGTTGGGGATTCTGACAGATACGGTGCAGTTGATTGTTTCTTTCTATCCGATTGAAGCGATTGAAGCTTTTGTAATGGGAGTATTCAGGAACAGGCGGATGGAGATCGGAGACCGTAAATCACGGGTAGCATTTGAAGTCATGACGGTGGAACGTTTAGCTGAACCGGAATTCACACCGAAGATGACTTTTAAAGCTATTTCCCCGGTTTTTGTGGAAGAGCAGTTTCCGGATACGTCCCGGACAGTCCATCTTACTCCGGGAGATCCCCGGTTTGCAGAATTACTTCATCTGAATTTACTGGAAAAGTACAGAGCATTTCATCAGCAGGAACCTGATCCGCAATGGCCGGTAACCCGTTTGAGGGTACTGTCGGCCCCAAAAGCAAAGACTATTGCTTTGAGGGCAGGAACTCCCCAGGAAACGAAAATGAAAGGGTATCTTTTCAATTTTGAGTTGCAAGGAGAGCCTGAATTATTGCGTCTGGGGTATTACGGTGGCTTCGGGCGTTTGAACAGCCAGGGATTTGGTTGTACAGAGATCATTCGTTTGATTCAGTCAATTTCTTCTCCTAAAGCTGATGTTTAAATTGTAGTTGCCCGTGATGTTCGCAACGAAATTGAAGGAAAGTAGGGAAAAAATGTGTGATACTCAGCGGAATTTTGATGATAAGGGAGGGTGTTGGGGAGAGGAAATAAATGGTAATAGATTTTTAATATTGGATAAAATGAAAAAGCTCCCAGAATGGGAGCAATTCTAATTAGTTCGATAATACTCTGAATTAAATGAATTTCAATACTATACTAGGACAATTAATTATTGATACAAAGGTAAATTTTTTATGGTTCAAATCAAAATGATATTTTGAGAGAGTGATATTGTATTTTTTTACTCGGCATTGAATGATGGATAGATTTTTGTATGTTTGCATCAAAATAAAAAACATACAAAGCTATGGAAGATTTTAATTATATTTCGGATGAAGGTATTCAGCTAGATGAGGTTGATACAATGAATTACATTAGATTGAAAGTAGATGATTTGAAAAAGGAAGGTCAAAGTAATGAGTATATTGAAGAGTTTATTTTGTCTGATGATAGTTTGGTAGGTGATAGTGAAAGAATGATAAAGTTCTTTGAAAAGATATTACAAGAATACAAAATTATATGAACCAACAAATTAAAACAATCGATTACAAATGGTTGACAGAACCGACGGGTGATCCTTTTGCGGATGCCGGTGGGTTTGCTTTAAAAGAATTTGCGAAAAGGTTTCCGGAAAAAGATATTTTGGGCATAATCGAGGAGGTGTCTAAAATATATGTGAATCAATGGGATGCAAAGATCAATACTTTTTTTCTAAATTCTAAAATTACTCAACCGGCTTTTAAGGGAGATCGGAAACTGGAAGAGACCATGAAGTTTTTCCGGGAATTGGTCGATGAAAGGACTTCGGTAGGAAAAGGTTATTGCCGGATAAGCGGACAGAAAACACAATTGTTTGTTGCCGGGCGTGATAACTCTGTTTTATCGGGTTCGGGAACGTTTGTGAACTTTCATCATGCGTTTGAGGCTGGGATTCTGGTTTCAAAGGAGATGCTGATCCGTTTTCATTTTGTTCCTCTGGCTTGTATTCTTTTGCAGGGAAGGATTGCATTGATACATAGCAATGATAACCGATTGACAGAATTGTTTGCTGCTGAGAATTGTAAAGAAAATTTGCATGCAGTGGCTATGAATTTATCGGATGGAATACTGAAAACTAAATGCCGGGCACCCTCAACAGCTCTTTTCCGTTTTATCGATAAAGCATCGATCAAAAGTCAGGATGAAAATGAACTGGATAAATATTCTTTAATTCTATATCATTTTACCAATTTCGGAGCCAGTCCGGAAGTGAAGATTTATACTGTTCCTTCACAGTTGTTTGCTTTTTATGCTTATACTCAACGAGGGGATTGGAAATTTGATTGGGAACAGTTTGTGGGGAGTTATTACCGAAGCACGGAATATAAGGGTGCAAAATACAATGAGAACACACGACAGATTGATTTTGAGAAAAAAGGACAGGTTGAAATGATTGAACGTGGGGAGTATCAGAATTGGTCGAATTTAATATATAGCAGGTTACTGGCCGGAGAGACCATATTGCCCTATATGCGCTCATGGTCTGAGAATCATTCTTTTAGCTGGAAAATTGTTGCAAAATATTTAAGCAAAATTAAAAATATGAAACAGGAAGCTCAGAAAAAAATATTGGAATTGGCCGATTTTATAATCGAAACAGAAGGAAAAGACAGAATCGGGAAATGTATTCAGCAGATTAAGAATGCAAAGTCTTCATCGGCATTGAGCCGTTTGTTGATTAATAAGGTACTATCTAAGAATCTGGAATTGAAAAGAGAGGCAATACTTACTGTTGAAGATTATTGTGAATATCTTTTCCCGGAAGAAGTGTTTTGGCGGGATGTCAGGGATGTATTTCTGATTGCGATTTATCAGAGATTGCATGAAAAAGGAATTTTCCTGAATGCGAAAGAAACTGAAATAGAAGATGAGGATGAAACAGATATTAATGAATAAACATATAGCTATGAAAAATTTGAAAACACAGGGATTTGTTCTTTTGGATGTAGACGTTGTGGCATTAAATAATGCCGGGAAAAGTAATTCTACTTTGAATGAGAATGGAGTTGCTACAAAGACGATAACTAAAAATGGCCGGACTTATGCTTATGTTTCCGGTCAGGCCTGGAGATATTGGTGGCGTGAAGCACTGCAAAAAAATTGTGACTGGAAACTGTCGCCTGTTATCCGGGATTCAAAAATTGCATATACCAATGCCGATCCTATTACTTATCCGGATGATGATGTTTTCGGATATATGCGTGCTGCAACTGAAATTGTTATAGATAGTAAAGGAAAGGAGAAAAAAGAGAATATAACCGTTACCCGGATCTCACCCTTGAAAAATTCGGCTATCGTGTCTGTAGCTGCTGTTACGGTTGCAGAAAACTGGTCGAGTATGGCCCGGCAGGAAGGAGATGCTGTCCCGTATAGTAAGCAGGAGTATAGTGCGGTTATGAAAGGAATGTTCAGCCTGGATTTGAATATGATCGGTACTTTTTCGAATTACAATCGTACCGGATATATGAATCTTTCTGCAGCTTTAAAGAAAAAGGCTATGGAAAAAGGAGCCACGGAAATTGACGATCCGTTTATTTGTAATCAGAAATTAATCCGGCTGGATCAAGCTGTCCGTATTCAAAGAGCTGTTGACACGGTCAAAGCATTGAAATATATTGCCGGTGGAGCTATGCAGACGGATAACCTGGGTGATGTAACTCCAAAATTCATTATTCTGGCGACAACCAATGCAGGTAACCATCCGTTTTCTCATGTTGCTTCGTCAACCGGGGGATATGATAAGATAGCAAAGCTGAATGTAGCGGGAATTGCAGAAGTAATTGAAGACTACCGGGAAACTTTTGTCGGTAAAATTTTTATCGGAAAACGTTCAGGCTTCTGGAATGAGGAAGATGAAGCTCTGAAAAATCTGGCAGATCAGTTTAAGGATTTGGTTGTCATGGGAACTGTAAATGAGGCAATAGATGCTTATTGTGAACAGATGAAAAATCAATTGGGCGAATGAAATTTTATCGGATAAAAATCAGTTCATGGACATCGGGTTTCCGGTATCCCAATATTCTTTCCGGATATCAGCCGACACTGGAAGTACCTCCTGTGAGTACTGTGTTGGGATTAATCAATGCTTGTGCCGGAAAATATCTTGATTTTAAAAAGATCGAATTGGGATATTATTTTGAATTCGGAGCTAAGGAGGTGGATCTGGAAACCATTTATCAGATTGAGAGGACGGATAAAGGTACCCCCAAAAATGAGGTAAAATCGAATGTAATCCGGAGAGAATTCCTGTATGATTGCTGTTTATACCTTTATTTGAACAATAAAGATTTGGCCGATTATTTTAGAAAACCTTATTTTCCATTATTGTTGGGACGTAGTGGTGATCTGGCAACTGTGGACAAAATTGAAGAGGTAGAATTGGAAGAGGTTAAGGAGTCTCAATACATTAAAGGGCAGGTAATTCCTTTCCGGGGAAATTTTTTGCCCGGTGTGATCCAGGCCTTACCTCAATATTTTACGGATGAGATTCCACGGCGGAATCTGGGTATTGAACCTTATACAGTCGTTTCTTGTTTCTCGACGACAGGTGTAACGAATGTGGTTGCCTATCGGGATGTAATTGAGAATAATACATTGGATATTTATCTGCATCGTTTAAACTTTGAAAATGAGTTATAAAAATGATTTTCAGGTTCTGGCCAAGTCGGAACCTGAAATGACTTTACATCATCATATAGAGGATTGCCTGCATATATTCAGTGAATTGAAGTTGTGTTTTCATAATTTACCGTTGGCAGGTGCTGACTGTTTCTGGAAGTCGGTGTATACGGCTGTCGTTATACATGATTTGGGGAAAGCTCACCCTGATTTTCAGGCCTTGTTACGGAAAATGAAAAATGCATGGCATATGCAAAGGCATGAATTGTTTTCAGTTTGTTTTATTGAGCAAATGAAGATTGCAGATGTTGAGAAAAGATTGATTGCTTTTGCTGTTGCCGGTCACCATAAATCCTTAGATGAATTGGCTGATTATGTAAGGAAGAATTATAAATCTTCACGTCGGAATGAATTGTGGGATGATTTTGAAGATGATGAAGAAAAAAAGGAGTTTATAAACGAATTTGGAAAAATTGATCAGGAATATGTAAATGTTTTATTGTCTTTTTATGGTATTGATTTTGAAGAGAAGGATAAATTTGAATATGAAATTATAGAACAGATTCGTAATTTTAAAAAATTTCGTGCTGTTGCTGAAAGTTCAATATTTTTGAATCAGTTATTATTGGTTGGTGCATTAAAACAATGTGATCATCTGGCTTCTGCCGGTATAAAAGCATTGGGTAAACTGGAACTGCGGGATTTTGATTTTTTGTATTCTCATGCTTTATATATTCATCAACAGGAGGCTTCGGAAGCGATAGGACATGTTATATTGAGTGCTCCGACTGGTTCCGGAAAGACCGAAACTGCTCTTTTATGGCTGAAAAAGCAATTGCACGAGAATGGTCAGGGGAGAGTTTTCTACGTTTTACCTTTTACGGCTTCTATCAATGCTATGTATGAACGATTAGACGGGAATTTTTCAAAAGATGAAAGAAAGGTAGGGATGCAACATGGTAAATTGGCTCAATACCTGGAATATCGACTCTCGGAAGATGATGAGATTTTGGATGAAACGGAGAAAAGACAATTGCTGGAAGATTTCAAATCGTTGGTAACTCCTTTGAAAGTGGTGACACCTTTTCAATTGTTAAAACATCTTTTTGGATTACGTGGCTTTGAGAAGGGGATGTTTGAATGGTGTGGATGTTATTTGATATTTGACGAAATCCATGCTTATGATCCCAAAGTATTTGCTCAGGTCGTGGTGTTACTCAAATTTATGATTGGGTATATGAAGGCGAATGTCCATATTATGACAGCTACTCTACCGGGTTTTATGCGGCGGGAGCTGGAGGTGGTATTAGGGACTTGTACAGAGATTCATGCTACCCGCGAATTGTATGAAAAATTTGACCGTCATAGAGTGCGATTGCAATCCGGTAAGCTGATCGATTCGTTGAATGATATTCAAAATCGGTTGGATCAGAGGCAACACGTTTTAGTTGTTTGCAATACAGTTGCAATGGCTCAACAGGTTTTTAAAAAATTGGAGGCAGAGAAGAAGGTGCTGTTGCATGGAGCCTTTAATGGGGCAGACCGTTATGGTCAGGAAAAGCGTCTGAGGTGTGAGGAGATAGATTTATTGGTCGGAACTCAGGCTATTGAGGTCAGCTTGGATATTGATTACGATTGTATATATACCGAACCGGCTCCTTTGGATGCGTTGATACAACGATTTGGACGGGTGAACCGGAAACGGGCAAAAGGGATATGTGATTGTTGTATTTTTGAGGAAAGAAATGATACCGATCATTTTATATATCAGGATGCTCAGGTCATCGAAAGAACTTTAGCTGTACTTTGTGAAATAGAATGCGAAAACGATGGGATAATCAAGGAATATTTTTTACAACAGGCTATTGATTATGTATATCCGGATTGGAATGAAAAAAATCGGGAAGAGTATAATAATGTGATGAATTTCCTTGAATATGATGTGGTCCATTGTTTGTCGCCATTGGAGTATAGTGAACAAAGGGAGGAGGAATTTACCAGACAGTTTAATGGAATTCAGGTTTTGCCAGTCAGTTTGAAGGGACTTTTTCAGGATTTCTTGGATATGAACCAGTTTATTAAAGCTGAAAGTTTATTGGTAAATGTGAGTGAAAAACGTTTTGTTGCTTTATTAAAACAAGGGCAGCTTATTAAAGAAAAGTTTGCTTTTGAGTCCGGAAAAACCGGAAAAGTATATGAAAAAGATGTCTATGTGATAAATAGAAAATACTCGCATGAGTTGGGACTTCTTATCAATGAAGATGAAACAGAAAATGTAGATAGTTGTATTTTATAACGGTATGTATGTAACAGCGACACATATTAATTATTATCACATTTGTAAGCGGAAATTATGGTTGTTCGGGAATGGGATAAATATGGAACAGACATCGGATTTGGTGGCTGAAGGAAGGTTGGTGCATGAGACTTCGTATCCCAATCGGGCTGCAAGGTATGAGGAGGTCAAGATCGGAGGGTCTGTGATTGATTTTTATGATCCACGGGAGAAGGTTGTTCACGAAATAAAAAAATCTTCGTCTAAGGAAGAAGCGCATATCTGGCAGGTGAAATATTATTTATATCTTTTTGAGAAGGAAGGAATTGAAGATGTGGTAGGAATTTTGGAATATCCGTTGTTGCGGGAAACTTTACGGGTAGAATTGGAAGAAGATGACCGGGAAAGCCTTCGGAAGATGGAAGATGAAATCCGAAAGATTATCGGTTCTGAGACATGTCCTTCTGTTGTATCGAAGAGAAAATGTGGGAAGTGTTCATATTATGAGTTTTGTTATTCGGGGGAAGAAGAGTAAGATTATGAAAGCTTTGAGAATTATGAAATAAGCAGATGAAACTGAAACTTTAAAACAATGAAAAGGACTTACTATCTGTTTAATCCGGGGCGATTGAGCCGGAAGGACAATACGTTGAAGTTTACGCCCGTGGATGAGGAGGGGCGTGAAGGACAACCGCGTTATATTCCGATTGAGACAGTGGATAATCTGTTTGTTTTCGGAAGTCTGGATGCCAATAGTATGATGTATAATTTTCTGGGGAAAAATCAGGTTGCTGTGCATTTTTTCGATTATTACGAACATTATACCGGTTCGTTTATGCCGAAGGATTATCTGCTATCCGGGAAAATGCAGATTGCTCAGATGAAGCATTATAGCCGTAATGACAAACGGATGGTTATAGCTAAGTGTTTTATTAATGGAGCTGCATTCAATATGTTGAAAAATTTGAGGTATTATACAAATCGTGGAAAAGATGTCACCCAGCAGATTGAACGTATTGAGGCATACATACCATTGATCTCCACAGCGACTGATATTCCGGTTTTAATGGGGATAGAAGGAAATATCCGGCAAACGTATTATGAGGCATTCGATACAATTATCGATGGCTTTACGATGGGAAACCGGACAAAATTACCACCTTCGAATGAGGTAAATGCGATGATTTCTTTTGCCAATAGTATGTGTTATTCGGTATGTTTGGATGCGATATATCATACGCAATTGAATCCGACCATCAGTTTTTTGCATGAGCCGGGAGAGCGGCGTTATTCATTAGCTTTGGATATTGCCGAGATTTTTAAACCGATATTAGCGGATCGGTTGTTGTTTTCAATGTTTAACCGGAAACAGTTACGCGAATCCGATTTCGATCAAAATCTGAACCGTTGTTTGTTAAAGCCTTCTTCCATGAAAAAAGTGGCACAGGAATGGGAGGAAAGGACAAAAGAGACGATCAAGCATAGAAAACTGGGAAGAAGTGTGAGTTATAAACATCTGATTAAGTTGGAATGTTATAAACTGACAAAGCATTTATTAGGAATGGAAGAATATAGACCTTTAAAAATGTGGTGGTGAAATGTATGTGATTTTGGTATACGATGTGGATCAGAAAAGGACGGCAAAAATGTTGAAGTTGTGTCGACGTTATCTTTCCTGGATTCAGAATAGTGTATTCGAAGGGGAGATTTCTGAAGTTCAATTAAAGTATTTGGTCGTTGAAGCTAAAGAAATAATGCAAGAAAAAGATAGTCTGATTTTATTTAAAAGCAGGGATGAAAAATGGTTGGAAAAGGAAATTGTTGGGGATGAAAAAGCCAGTGTCTCGAATTTTTTGTAGCGTCAACCTATTTAGAGATATTGGCTATTCGAAACCGATTTATTAGATGCTTGGGAAAAAAGTCCTTTGACATATTGAAAATAAGCAAGTTATAAATAGTCGTCGAAAGTCGGGGAAAATCTAAGAATTGGAGGTCGACTGCAAATAACTGTAAAAATTAACGGTTGCTTAGTTGATAAGATGTTGATTTTCATGTATATTCCAGGCTGTATTTAACGGCTTTTAATTGAACTAAGGTAGAATTGAAACTTTATCGCCGGGGTTGACCTCTTCACACAAAATAGGCTTTTAATTGAACTAAGGTAGAATTGAAACTGAATAGAATCAGGAATAAATTTAAACTCTGAATAACTTTTAATTGAACTAAGGTAGAATTGAAACATTAAAAGTGTAAGCGGTTAAGAATTTGACATTACTCCTTTTAATTGAACTAAGGTAGAATTGAAACAGAATTAAATAAAGATCAACTTTATTAGCAAATTCGCTTTTAATTGAACTAAGGTAGAATTGAAACCCAGTAATGAATGTTTCCCAGTTCGCCCAGAGGATGCTTTTAATTGAACTAAGGTAGAATTGAAACGCGTCTTTATAACGCTGCATTTGAGCGGTAGGGGTGTCTTTTAATTGAACTAAGGTAGAATTGAAACTCTTTTAGTGATGAGGGCTGAACATGGTTCTCTTTTCTTTTAATTGAACTAAGGTAGAATTGAAACCGATAGTAAATGTCCTGTTTAAAGTAGTAGCGTAGACTTTTAATTGAACTAAGGTAGAATTGAAACCTCCTCGCCAATCCGGTTCTATCTTTGTGGCGAGTACTTTTAATTGAACTAAGG
>NZ_DOED01000011.1:0-111898 GCF_003524185.1 Culturomica sp. | reverse complement strand
CTTTTAATTGAACTAAGGTAGAATTGAAACCTTGCACTAAGCAATCCATTAGCGTCAGTTCCTATAACTTTTAATTGAACTAAGGTAGAATTGAAACTTTTTTCCGAAATCGTACAGGCTCACGAATTTTTTACTTTTAATTGAACTAAGGTAGAATTGAAACATTTGACCACAACACACAAAGCAGCCTTATCCACTCCTTTTAATTGAACTAAGGTAGAATTGAAACACGTCATTTACTACGTGCTATAATGTACACGTAACGACTTTTAATTGAACTAAGGTAGAATTGAAACTTTTCTCCAAATGCTCTTCCCGCTCGCGCTGGAATCCTTTTAATTGAACTAAGGTAGAATTGAAACGATAAAATCGGCTTTGCCGGGAATCTGAAAGATTTTCTTTTAATTGAACTAAGGTAGAATTGAAACGTGTTTATTTATACCCTGTTTGTAACTCACCCTGAACTTTTAATTGAACTAAGGTAGAATTAAGATTTTTGATCTAATGTGTATTTTTGTTTTGTAAGCGGCTTTTAATTGAGTCGATAGGTGATTATCTATGGAAAAAATAATATCTTTGATATTCTGAAAAGTAGGTAGTGTTTATGAAAATACGTTCTCCATACGATAGGGGTGATTTGCATATCAAGAAACGTGACAGGGTGCTGGAGATTGGGCCGGGGCACAATCCTTCCGTGCGCTCTGATGTGATTGCCGAAAAGTTTGTCGATTCGAATTATCACCGTTGTGGGGATATGAAAATCTATCCTCACCAGACATTTATCGAGGCAGACGGTGAAAATCTTCCGTTTAAGGATAAGGAGTTTGATTATGTCATTTGTAACCAAGTACTCGAGCATGTGGAATCGCCGGAAAAGTTTATTGCCGAGCAATGCCGGGTGGCTAAACGGGGGTATATCGAAACGCCGAGTTTGTTGGGAGAATTTTTGTTTCCCAAGTTGTCGCATAAATGGGTTATCCTGGATATCGATAATAAGCTGGTTATGTATGAAAAGTCGCTGATGCCCGGGAATTATGCCCATAATTACGGAGAACTGTTTTTGAATTATCTGCCTTTTCAATCTTTACCCTATAAGCTTTTGTGGCTTACGGAGGGGGATATCATGCTCAATCGTTATGAGTGGCGGGATAATATCGAGGTGGTTGTTAATCCGCAGGATCCTTATTACCTTTCTTTTTTTACACAGCCGTGGAGCCGGGAAATGGTGGAAAAGCTCTATCCCAGACGTTCCGCTTCGAAGGAAGTGTGTAAGACGCTCGGCGCATTAAATTATCTTTTGAAACAAAAGCTACGTCAGAAATTTTCCAAACGTCCCCCGCTTTTGACACTGGCAGAATATATGGAACGGCAACGGTCTTAGTCTGGAGATGGTAAGGTGTTTGACGGTTAAAGGAAATTGTATTTTATTCCGGTAGCATCGGTTTTTAATTTTTACCGTTTTTTTGAATGCGCCGGCAAAGGAGGTGCATAAAACGTTTGGGACCCAGTATTTTCAGGGCGATGATCCAGGCGGTAGGATGGGCTGTGATGTCCGACCAACGGGGTACGTATGGTTTTACGGCTGTCAGGTAAGGATGGATGTCTGTTTGCGGAGAACTGAGCCGGGCGGAAATCAGGCGGCGGAAAAGCCGGGTGAAAGCGGTGACCCGGGCGGGACGCAGAAGGGGGTATTCGGTCATTTTGGCATAGGTGCGCAGGTGGGCTTCAAACAGGTCGATGTGTTTCGGAAAAGTGTAGGCGGATGTTAGGGAGTTGTTGCGTATGCGGTAATAATAACGGCCCTGGCCGGAGATACAGACCCGGTTTACCCGTTCGACGAAGTCGGCGACAAGGTAGGTGTCTTCGGATACATGGCCTTCCCGGTAGCGGAGTCCTTCGAATACGGTGCGCCGGAATATTTTGTTCAGGTTGGCGAAATGGAGGATGTTGCCTTCCCACCAGTTAAGCAGTATGCGGTCTTTCCCCTCGATGAGTTGCGGGCGTACTTCCAACTTTTCCTGCCGTCCGTTTTCGTAGCAATTGATGTAGGGAAATTGCAGGATGTCTATGTCAGGATGAGCTTCGAGATAGCGGACGTTTTCGTAAGTGTCGGGTGAAACGGAGTCGTCGGGGTCGAGCATCGTGAGGTATTTGCCGGTGCATTTGTCCAGGGCTGCGTTGCGGGCACTGCTGACACCGCCGTTGGTTTTACGGATCACCTTAAAACGGGAGTCGGCTGCGGCATAACGGTCGCAGATCAGGCCCGAACCGTCTGTCGAGCCGTCGTCGACAAGCAATGCTTCGAAGTCACGGAAAGTTTGTGCCTGTAAACTGTCCAGACATTCGCCGATGTAAGGCGATACGTTGTAAACAGGAATGATGATGCTGAGCAGGGGTGTGTTCATTGCGCCGTTTTTTTATTTATGCGAATATAGTTTTTCTACGCCGATATTTCTTTAATTTTGCTGTAAATAAGTCGGCCGGTTTGTTTGGAATGTTTGTTATTTTTTCAGATAAGCAGGATCGGAGGATACGGTAATTGTCGTTAATTTATAATTTAGCTTTGAAATATGCCTTTACTGACTATTGTTATACCGGTTTATAATGCGGAAAATTATCTGAAACCCTGCCTGGATTCGGTAGCAGCTCAGGAGTTTACAGATTATGAACTGGTGTTGGTGGACGACGGATCGGCAGACGGATCGGGGAGGATATGCGACGAATATGCCGTACGTGATCCGCGGATCAGGGTGATTCATCAGTCTAACGGCGGACAGGCAGCGGCCCGTAACCGGGGAATTGATGCTGCCGTAGGCGATTATGTCGGTTTTTGTGATAATGACGATATTCTGCATCCTTCTATTTTCAGGGTGTTGCTTGAAAATGCCGGCGCAGCCGGGACCGATATTTCGGCCTGTTCGTATAACGAAAGGGATATGCGGGGGAAGGTGTCGCACGACCGGCATTCGGGAGAGACATTTTATCTGTCGAACCGGGAAGGGATGGAGCAATTTCTTTCACGGGAGAAGATGGATATTTATGTGTGGACGAAGATATACAGGCGGACATTTCTGGAGGCCCACGGTATCCGTTTCGAGCAAGGAAGGAACGATGAGGATTTTTTGTTCAATTATGCCGCTTTCCGGCGGGCAGGACAGACTGTATTTACCGACCGGGCCCTGTATACCTACAATGTGCGGGATGATTCGGAATGCCGGATGTTTTATAAGAAGGATTTACGGCGTTACCTGCACAACACTTTGTATCGTACTTATAAGATCGAGTCTGGGATACGCAGGGAGTATCCGGAATTGCTTTCTTTGGCCAAACGGCAGACAATCCGTTACCACATAATGATGATCGGCAGGATTATACAGACCGGCTATCGTTTGTCAGAACCCTATTTTTCGTATATGATGCGTTATTTGCGGGAAAACCGCCGACAGGTGATTGCACAACGGAATTATTGGGGAATGTCCCGGTTGGGGATTAGCCTGTTATTGCTGTTACCGCCCCGTTGGTATTGTTTTTACAGGCGCATCCTCGAAAAAGTAAGGAAATAAATTTACAGATTGCTGTAAAATTCCTTCCACAAGGTGTCGTTTAAGGGCGGTGTGGCCGCGATGGTGACGCGCTCTTTACTGACGGGATGGATAAAACTGATTTCGCGGGCGTGCAGGCTGATACCTCCGTTTTCATTTGAGCGCGGGAAACCGTATTTCAGGTCGCCTTTGATAGGGCAGCCGATCTTGGCCAACTGGCAGCGTATCTGGTGGTGGCGGCCGGTGCACAATTTGATTTCCAACAGGTAGTATCTTTGGGAATGGCCGATCAGTTTGTATTCCAGAATGGCTTTTTTACTCCCCTTTTTTTCCTTTTCGTAGGCGTAGGATTTATTCTTTTCGGAGTCTTTGATCATGTAATGTATCAATGTCCCGTTGTCCTGAGGCGGCAGGTTACCGACAATGGCCCAGTATTTTTTGGAGATTTCCTCGTCGTGTTCCTGAAACATTTTATTCAGTCGGGCCAAGGCTTTGCTGGTACGGGCAAACAATACGACACCGCTTACCGGGCGGTCGATGCGATGGGGCACTCCCAGAAATACGTCTCCCGGTTTGTTGTATTTTTTTTTGATGTAACTCTTTACTTCTTCACTCAGAGGCGTGTCTCCGGTTTTGTCTCCCTGCACGATGTCGGAGTTCTTTTTGTTGACAGCGATGATATGGTTGTCCTCGTATAAAATTTCCAGCATTGGATTTAGTTTTATGAAATCGGTGCAAAAGTACGAAATTCTTTTGCTATTTCCGATTTTTGACTGCATGAATCAGCCGTTTTGTTTGTTTTATAGAATTGAAATATTTCACTAAAGGTCAGTAAATGCAGTAGTAAACCGCTTTTAATTGAATCCGGCAAATTGAATCGATCAGAATGTATTTGTTGGATAGCTGTCCTACATTCGTTACCGGAAGATGTACCCCCTGTCTTATTGGCTTTTGATTGAAGGCAGAGGATAATGCAGATAAGGAGAAAGGTATTAAGGAATGGAACTTTTTGGGTGGTTATTGTTTAAAAATGAAAGAATTTTATTACATTTGCATTATAATTTATTATTTATATGGATTTAGAGATCAAAAATATATTCCAGGGCATTGCTTTGGTCGGGGAAGAAGAGCAATTTGATTTATTGATAAAAGGAAAACATTACCGCATAGACCGGATTGTTTCTTCGGGGCATAGTTCGCCCCAGGGGTTTTGGTATGATCAGGAAGACGATGAGTGGATTATGCTGATTCAGGGGAAGGCTGTACTGGAAATTGAGGACAAGCTGGTAGAATTGAAAGCGGGAGATTATTTATTTTTACCGAAAAATTGCAGACACAGGGTGGAAAAAACGAGTGTAGACCCGGCATGTGTATGGCTTTGTTTTTTCGCTATTGAATAAGAGGTGAGATGAAAAAGAAGATGAAAATTACTACGGAGGATTATATCCGGATGAACCGGAAGATCAGCCGGGAAGAAGAGATTGCCCGGCATGGGCATCCGATTGGTTTTAAGCGGGTGTTTAAATCCCGGAAAGTATATGACCGTAAAAGGAGTAAGGCAGATCTGAATAAGGATTTGCCTTATTTTTTTGAAAATATATTGAGTGGGTATTTATCGGTTTTTCTTCCGGACGATATAGGGGGGAAAGGAATAAAGGCTTAATTTTGTAGAAACTGAAAAAACAGAAGATATGTGGAAACTAATTTTTAAGAGTACGATATTCAAACTTTTACTGGCAGTTGCCATCGGTATTGTAGCCGGCTTTTTCGTAAATGAAGGGTTTATGAATGTAGTGGTGACTGTAAAATATATTCTGGGGCAATTGATCTTTTTTATGGTGCCTTTGATTATTCTCGGTTTTATATCTTCTTCGATTGCCCGGATGAAGGGTAATGCTTCCCGTATGTTGGGCAGTGCATTGGGGTTGGCTTATTTTTCTTCTGTAGGAGCTGCTTTTTTTGCCCTGGTGCTCGGGTATTGGCTGATTCCTCTTTTGTCTGTGGAGCCGGCTACCGAGGGGTTGAAGGAGATTCCGCCGCTGGTGTTCCGGCTGGATATACCTCCTGTTATGAGCGTTATGAGTGCTTTGGTACTTTCGATTATGATCGGTTTGGCTACGGTGTGGACAAAATCGGAAGTTTTCGGCAATATACTCGATAATTTTCAGAAGATGGTGTTGTTGCTGATTAACCGTATTCTCATTCCGGTGCTCCCGTTTTTTATTGCGGCAAACTTTTGTGCCTTGAGTTATGAAGGCTCGATTACGCGGCAACTGCCTGTTTTTATCGGGGTCATGGGTATTGTATTGGTCGCTCATTTTATCTGGCTGACGTTTCTGTATCTTTCGGCCGGACTTGTCAGCCGTAAGAATCCCTGGCTGGTGTTGAAATATTATGGTCCGGCCTACCTGACGGCTGTCGGGACGATGTCGTCGGCGGCAACATTGGCTGTGGCCTTGAAATGTGCCAAGAAAAGTCCGGTTTTAAAAGATGAGGTGGTAGATTTTGCCGTTCCTCTGTTTTCCAATATTCACCTTTGCGGTTCTATTCTGACAGAGGTTTTTTTTGTCATGACGGTGTCTTTGATGTTATACGGTACTTTACCTGCCGTTTCCGTGATGGTTTTGTTTATTTTATTGCTCGGAATTTTTGCTATCGGTGCTCCGGGTGTGCCCGGAGGGACTGTTATTGCTTCTCTGGGTATCGTTGTTTCGATTTTGGGATTCGACGAGGCGGGTACTGCCTTGCTGCTGACCATATTCGCTTTGCAGGACAGTTTCGGCACGGCATGTAATATTACCGGTGACGGTGCTTTGACTTTGATCCTGACTAAAATCGACAAGTAAGACGCTGATTTCGGATACCGACGGGGGACGGTTTGGCATTGTTTTTGCATATATAAAGCATTTTTAATAAAATTATGTGCATGGGTTTTATTTTGGAAACCTATACTTATTAGTTTTCGTTCTATAGAGAAAAATGCTTGAGAGATGAAATGCTTATTGAACATGCGGTCGGTTGTCCGGTGCTTTTTGCTGTTTTATGTCGTACCGGTGTATGCCCAGAAGGAAAGAGTGGAGTTAATCGGATATGGAGATATGGATAAATGGATGGTACGGAAGGTCGAGGAGTCTTTTGTGATAGGGGGAAATACCAAATATTTGTATGAGATTGCCAGTGGGGATACTTTACTGCATAATACGCCTTATAAAAATACGGATTCGCCCTGGGCGACTTCTTCGGTAATGGCCAAGGTAAGCGGAGTGGTAAAGACAAGTCTTACGGTTTTTCCGGAAAAGCGGGGAGACGGTTATTGTGCCCGTTTGGAAACCCGGATGGAGACTTGCAAGGTGTTGGGATTGTTTAATATACGGGTTGTGGCGAGTGGTACGGTATTTTTAGGACAAATGGTGGAACCCATTACGGATACTAAAAATCCGCAGAGTAAGCTGATATCGGGTATTCCTTTTACGGGACGGCCGATAGCCCTGATGTACGATTATAAGGTCATAACGGGAGGACTGCGCACCTATGCTTCCGGTTTCGGAAAACCTGAGCCTCGGAAGGACAGGGATATGGCCGAAACTTCCATGTTGTTGCAGCATCGTTGGGAAGATGCCGCCGGAAATGTTTATGCCCGCCGGGTGGCTACGGCCTGGAAGCATTACGAGCAATCGGAAACCGATTGGCAAACCGATTATCGTCTGCCGGTGTATTACGGTGATATTACTTCCGAGCCCTATTATGAAAATTATATGGGGTTGATAAACGGAGAGCATGCTTATTATACCCGTAACAGCAAGGGAAAGATTGTGCCGATTCAGGAAATAGGCTGGGGAAGTCCGGATGAAGAGATTACTCATATCGTGCTGCAATTTTCGTCCAGTAACGGCGGTCCTTATATCGGAAGTCTGGACAGTAAGTTTTGGGTCGATAATGTCAGATTGGTGTATTGATTTTTCGGTATTTTTGCTTTGAATTTTGAGTATTGGGTATGGATTTGGAAGAAATATACCGTTTGGCTGTGGATTTTCGCCGTTATTTTCACCGGAAACCGGAAGTAGCAGAACAGGAATACGAAACGCAGGCTTATATTACCGATGTGTTGCAACGTTATGGGATTGCGTATACAACTGTCGGTACAGGAATTATCGCCCGTGTGGGGCAAGGGGCACTTTGTGTCGCTTTACGGGGGGAGATGGATGCTTTACGGGTGAAGGAAGCGACCGGTTTGCCTTTTGCTTCTGAAAACGAAGGGGTGATGCATGCCTGTGGGCATGATATGCATTTGGCGATGGTGTTGGCGGTGACGATAGCTTTAAAGCAACAGGAACCGCTGTTACAAAAAACCGTGAAAATCGTTTTTCAACCGAGTGAGGAAAAGCGTCCCGGCGGTGCCCGTCTGTTGTTGCCTGAATTATTGAAAGATCCGGTGCCCCGGGCGATTTTTGCGCAGCATGTTTATCCCGGTTTACCGACGGGGTGCGTGGGAGTGCGTTCCGGTGCTTTTTTCGCTTCTTCGGATAATATTATTTTCTCAGTAGAGGGAAAAGGAACCCATGCGGCGATGCCCCAGAACGGTTCGGACCCGATTTTGGCAACGGCCTGTCTGATTCAGTTTTACCAGACGTTGGTGACGAAATTCCGTAATCCGCTTACACCTGCCGTAGTTTCTGTGACTTCCGTACACGGAGGCACTGCTAACAACGTAATTCCTGACCGGGTGGATGTCAAAGGAACGGTACGTACACACGATAATGAATTACGGGACCGGATTTTTGAGTTGATAGATGAGAAGTCGGAAGCGATCTGCGGACTTTACGGATGTCGGTTTAAACGGGATAAAACGATGAACGGTCTGCCTGTGCTGATGAATGACCGGCTGCTGACAGAACAATTTGTCGGGAGAGCCGGATATCTTTTGGGACAGGAACATGTCCGTCTGATGGAACCTTTGACTTTGGGAGAAGATTTCGCTATTTATCTGCAATCGATACCCGGTGTGATGTGGGTGTTAGGGGTGTGTCCGCCGATACAGGATGCGATGCCTCCCTTGCATAATCCCGGTTTTTCTCCGGATGAAGAAGCTATGCGCACAGGCATTGTGATGTTACTGGATTGTGTGAATCGTTTTCCGGTGAATTAATCGGGTATTTCTTTTCGTCAGACCGTCGGGAATTTTATACCTTTGGGCCCGTCTAAAATATTGCATTATGTTTATAAAGTTAAAAAAAATCCGGGAAAGGTTCCGGAAGGCTGTCGTATTTTCGCCGGTGGAAGCCGTTGTTTCGTCGGTGTATTTTCTTACAGCCGTTGTCAGTTATTATCAGCATATCGGTTATGATGATTTTCTGGGATCTTTTCCCATCTGCTTTTGCCTGATTTATGCTGTGAACAGGTTTAGCAGGGGAACCGGATGGCGTTGGCTGTATTATATATCGGTTTTGAGTATCGGGGGATTTTGGGCCTGGAATTTACGACTGACGGATTCAATATACTGGATAACTCTGATTGTTAGTCAATTGTTGGTATTATTGAGTGCGCGAGCTGCGGATAATGATGCTTTTGTCCGGAATGGCTTGTGTTATGTCCGGAATATGGTGGCGGCGACGGTATTGGCTCTGGTGGGCTGGTTGCTGGCCTGGGCGATTTATGCTTCGGTGACGTATATTTTCGATTTGTCTGCGAATTATCGTATAATGGTGTACATCAGTCAGGGTGTCTGGTTTATGGTGGCGCCGATATTGTTTTTAATGTTCGGTATACGTCAGAACCAGGAATTCATAGCCAATTCCTTTTTGGACGTTTTGTTGAATTTTATCGTTACTCCGGCATTGATGATCTACAATTTGATTTTGTATCTGTATTTTGTAAAAATTGCCGTGGTGTGGTCGTTGCCGAAAGGGGGAGTTGCCTATATGGTTCTGGCCTTTATACTTTTATTGCTGGCGGTAAAGTCCATACAGCCTGTGTTACGCCGCCGGTATTACGATTGGTATTATCGTTTTTTCAGTTTGTGGGTGGTGTTGCCTCTGGCGATGTTGTGGATCAGTGTACTGTTCCGGGTAGGTGAGTATGGCTGGACGGAATGGAGGGTTTATCTGATGCTGTCTGCGTGTATGGCTACCTTTACGGCGGTGTTATTTATGATTCCCCGCTGGAGTAACTACAAATGGGTGGTATTGGGGGTTTTGGCGACGCTTGCCGTATTTACCTATATTCCGGGAATAAATGCGGGTGATTTGGGTTTGCGTTCTCAGGAGAACCGGATCAGGACGGTATTGTATCCGGAAACGGGAGAAAGATGGAATGACGGTACCGACTCGGTGGTTTCGGCCCGGTATATGATGTTGTATAATTCTTCCAGGTATGTTCAAAGTCGCAAAAGTGCTGAATATATGCGGGAGCGTTTCGGATTCGATTGTGAGTATCTGGAAGAGAATATTCCCGAAAAGGTGAAAGACGATTGGGGATGGAATGGTGTTGACGATGAAATGTTATATCTGGTGTATCCTTACGGTGCGACGTTTGATATCAGCGGGTTCGACAGTTTGCGGCAGATTCTCAATAATGCAGTCGGGGGAGGTGTGTATTATGAATTTGAGGACAACAGATTCCGGCTTATCAGCCGATCGGATACGCTGGTAGATGTAGATATTCATTTTTTGCTGAAAGAAAAGCTGGCAGAAGTAGGGGTAGATACGACCGGCGGTTTGTCGCAGGAACAGGTCGGGGAGTTTCACGAATTTTTGTGTACGTACGATATCGGCAGGCTGCGGGTTATTTTTGGGGAAATCTGTATCGATGAGAAAGATATGGCAATTATCAGCCTTTCGCCCAGGTTTTTGTTGACGCGGAAGAAGATGAAATAAGTGGGAAGGGGGATTTTTGATTTACGATTTACGATTTACGATTTACGATTTGCGATTTGCGATTTTTGATTTACGATTGCGATTTCAGATTTTTGATTTACGATTTTGATAGGTCTGCGGATTTCGCCGGTATGTACAGGTTATTCATTAGAGGAGTATATCGGCGAAATCTGCAGGTTATATTCCGGTTATTCATCGGTGAGTAGCAGCAGGAAAGCTACGATAGCCGCTTCTTCTTCGGGGCTGAGGCCGAGATTACCCAGTTCGTCATAGTTAACGGTTGCAGGGTATTCGGCCGGTGGAAATTCATTGCTTACATCGCGTACGTTGTAGAAATGTACGATCTCTTCCAACGTTTTGAAGTAACCGTTGTGGCCGTAAGGTGCGGTAAGGGCGATATTACGTAATGTCGGTACCCGGAATTTTCCGTTTTCGGTGCTGTCGTTGACGATGGCTCCCAGGCCCAGGTCGATATAGGCTTCACCCTGGATGTTGTATTCGGCCGGCAGGGTGAAATAAGGGTTTTCCGGATTACGCGGGATGCCCAGGTTGTCGTACGTATGATCGGTAAATAGTACTTTTCCGGCTTTCGGATCGGGAGTCAGTATATGGCATTCGGCGCATAATGCTTTTTTCTCGAATAGTTCCAATCCTTCTTTTTCTTGCTTTGTCAGGTGGTATTTTCCGGCCAGATAAGCGTCGTATTTGGAAGAAAACGGATTTACTTCCGCCGAACTTTGATAGGCCGCCAGAGCATCGGTGATGTGGGCGTAGAGGGTGTCACTGTTATCCGTTTCGCCGTATATGGCCGTCAGTTCCGGGTAATAAGGAGCTTGTCTTATTTTTCGGGTAATCATAAGGTGGTCGGTGTTGCCCATTTCCAGCGGATTGACAAAAGGCTGGCCGGCTTGTGCCTGCAGGTCGTTGACGCGCCCGTCCCAGAACAGACCGCCTATATAGGTTTCTTCTTCCTGGTCGTAAGATAGTGCAGGGACAAATGACGAATAACAGATTGTCATGGAATTGCGGTTGCTGAACAGACCTTTGACGGCTCCTTCCGAAATAGGACGGGAAAGGGTGTCGGCAAACCCGTTGGCGGGGGTATGGCAGGTGGCGCAGGATTGTCCCGGCGGGTTTGATAAGGCCGTGTCGAAAAAGATCAGTTTACCTAACTGTTCTTTGGGGGTAAGCTTACGGGGCTGCTCTTCCCGGCATGCGCTTAGCAAAACGAACAGGCTGCATAAAAGTATATAGGAATTTCTCATGTCGGTTTATTTTCCGTAAAAATAGATTGAAAAAATAAAATATCCAAAATGGAAAGGGTGAGAACGATAATTTTAAAAAATTATTGTATAACTTCGAAAGCTATTTTCTTTCTTCTTTTATAAAGAAATGAGCTTAACTACGGCTATATGAAAAAACGATTTTTCTTTCTGTGTTGTTTTGGCCTCTGTTTTTTGCTGGGAGGCTTTATGGTTTGCCACTGGCAAAGCGGAATGGCTCAGACTCAGCAGGATCGTTTACAAACGGCTTTGAAGCAGGTGAGAGGTGTTTTTGATGATGTGGTACGGGTGATGGGACTTTCCGATTATCCGAAAGCGGTGGAGTTGTCGTATCAATTACTGGGACAAATCGAAGATGAGCCGGATTTTAAACCCTATATTAAAAAGCAATTGAAAAGCCGGGTATATTATAATTTGGCTTGTGCCTATGCGTTGGCCGGAGAAAGAAAGAAGGCCGCAGAGGTTTTGGGCGAATCACTGGAAAACGGTTTCGACGATTATGAACACATCATGACGGATACGGATTTGAATCCCATCCGCGAAGAGGCTGAATTTAAAAAATTATTACAGGGATTGCGTCAGAGCCGGGATTATGTGACTATGTTGCAAAAGGCTTTCTATACGGGCGTATCGTTTTCTGATACGTTGCGTTTTACTTATCAGCCGGAGGATGATCCGGAGTTGGCAGAGATCCGGAAATATTTTAATCTGGATAGTATTGCCGGGGAGGGAGATGAGATCAGCCGGATAAAGAATTTATTGGCATGGGTGCATGATGCCGTAAGGCATGATGGGAATTCGTATAGTCCGGAACAGCGGAATGCCATTGATTTGATCCGGATTTGCCGGACGGAAAACCGGGGGATCAATTGCCGGATGATGGCTATTATCCTGAACGAATGTTATCTGGCTATGGGATTTCCTTCCCGTTTTGTAACCTGTTTGCCGAAATCAGAGACCGATACTGATTGTCATGTCATTACCATCGTATATTCGCGCATGCTGCACAAATGGATTTGGATGGACCCTACTTTTAATGCTTACGTATCGGATGAGGACGGGATGTTACTGGGGATTGCGGAAGTCCGGGAAAGACTGGTGATGGGAAAACCTTTGGTGCTGAATGAGGATGCCAATTGGAATAACCGTACCCGGCAAACGAAGGAAAGCTATCTGGACCGGTATATGGCAAAAAATCTGTATTGGTTCGAATGTACGAAAGACAGCCGGAGAGATGTGGAGTCGGTGGGTGGTAGGCCTTCGGAATATGTGAGCTTGTTACCTAAAGATTTCAGACATAGATATGCTTCCGGATACATGACTTCGAATCCGGATTACTTTTGGCAAACTCCTGAATAGTGGAATTATTCAGAAAAAGATACGTTAAATTTCTAAATGATATGAACACAAAATTGTATTTACCTGTGCTTGCATTGGCTTTGACTACGGTTGCCTGTGGAGGCGGAAAAAAAGATGTTGCCGGTATTGATCCGGCGAATTTGGATACTACGGTTATGCCGGGTACCGATTTTTACCAATATGCCTGTGGCGGATGGATGAAAGCTCATCCGTTGACGGCTGAATATGCCCGTTTCGGATCGTTCGACCTGTTAGCAGAGAACAACCGGGAGCAATTGAAATCGTTGATCGGGGAGTTGGCTGCCAAACCGGAAACCCCGGGGAGCGTGGCCCAGAAGATCGGAGACCTTTATAATGTAGCTATGGATTCGGTGAAATTGAATGCCGACGGGGTGGAACCGATCGGGAGAACTGGAAAAGATCGCTGCGATAACGGATGTGAAAGAGATGTCGGAGATTGTGGCGGAGATGCGCCGTAAAGGATTCGATGCCTATTTTGTACTTGGTGTCGGGGCAGATGAAAAGAACAGTACGATGAATATTGTATATGCTTATCAAAGCGGGATGAGTCTGGGCGAGAAGGAGTATTATCTGGATAACGACGATCATACCAGAGAGATTCGGGAGAAATACCGGGAACATGTCGCCAATATGTTCCGTCTGGCCGGGTTTACGGACGAGGAAGCCCGGAAGGATGCCGATGCTGTTTTGAAGGTGGAAACGATGTTGGCTGAAGCGGCTTACGATAACGTAAAGTTACGTGATCCTCAGGCGAATTACCACAAGATGAAGGTGACCGATCTGAAGCGGGAAGTTCCCGGTATCGACTGGGATGTATATCTGGCTGCTGCCGGGTTGGGAGGCATAGAAGAACTGAATGTCGGACAGCCGGAAGTTTTAAAGGCTGTTGCCGATATCTGGAACAAATTGCCTTTAAACGAACAGAAAGCGTATCTGCAATGGAAGGTGCTTGATGAAGCCGGTTCTTATCTGAGCGATGCCTTTGCTGCCGAGAGTTTCGATTTTTACGGTAAAACCTTGTCGGGACAGCAGCAGATCAAGCCGCGTTGGAAGAGAGCTGTCGGGACGGTGAACGGCGTACTCGGTGAAGCTGTCGGACAAATGTATGTGGAGAAATATTTCCCGGCTGCTGCTAAGGAGCGCATGACCGCATTGGTGGCTAATTTACAGTCGGCTTTGGGAGAGCGCATTAAAAACTTGACCTGGATGAGCGAGGAAACCAAGGCAAAGGCTCTGGAAAAACTCTCGACTATTTATGTGAAGGTAGGATACCCCAACAAGTGGCGTGACTATTCAGGATTGGAAATTAAGGATGATTCCTACTGGGGAAATATCATGCGTTCGAATGAATTCGATTATAATTATATGATCGCTGACGCCGGTAAACCGGTTGACCGGGATCGCTGGTTTATGACCCCGCAGACGGTAAACGCCTATTATAATCCGACGACGAATGAAATCTGTTTCCCTGCCGGTATTTTGCAATATCCGTTTTTCGATATGAATGCAGATGATGCCTTTAATTACGGGGCTATCGGTGTTGTGATCGGACACGAGATGACCCACGGATTCGACGACCAGGGACGGCAGTACGATAAGGAAGGGAATCTGGCCGACTGGTGGACGGAGACCGATGCCGTTAATTTCGGGGCCGGTACCCAAAAACTGGTAAATCACTTCGATAGTATAGAGGTGTTACCGGGATTGTTTGCCAATGGTAAGTTGACTTTGGGAGAGAATATAGCTGACCACGGAGGTTTACAGGTGGCTTATACGGCATTTAAGGAAGCTACTGCCGGTAAAGAGTTGCCGGTTATCGACGGATTTACGCCCGAACAACGTTTCTTCCTGGCTTATGCCAATGTATGGGCAGGGAATATCCGGGATGAGCAAATCCGGGTACAGACGAAATCCGATCCTCATTCATTGGGACGCTGGCGGGTGAACGGTGCGCTTCCGCATATCAATGCCTGGTATGAAGCTTTCGGTATTCAGGAAGGTGATCCGTTGTATCTGGCTCCGGAAAAACGGGCTGTTATCTGGTAGTCCGCAATGTATTAATGATTTGAACGGCTGTCTGAAATTTCCAGGCAGCCGTTTTATTTTTGAAAATCAGGCTTTGTTGAGTTTTTTCAATGCTTTTATCAGGAATATGGAACTGATGGCTCCGGCCAGCAGGTCGGAGATAGGATTGGCAAACCATACTCCGTCGAGGTGATAAAATCGGGGAAGCAGGTATAGGATCGGTATCAGGATAATCACCTGGCGAAGCAGGGAGAGAAAAGCGGCGATGCCTGCCTTACCGATGGATTGATAGTAGCTGCCGATAATGATTTGAAAACCAACGACCGGAAAAAAGAGCGTAAATATCCGCAAGCCTTTCCGTCCGAGTTCGAATAGTTCCGGGTTATTGGTATTGAAAATCCGGACAATCTCTCCGGGCAATAGCTGTGTGAGTGCAAATCCGCCGAAGGAAATGAATGTGGCGGCATAGATACAGATGAGCAGGGTTTCTTTGACCCGTTTGTACTGCTCGGCTCCGAAGTTAAATCCGATGATGGGTTGTGATGCCATATTGATGGCTATGATGCTCATAACCAGCAATTGACCTACACTGTTGATGATGCCCATTGCTCCGACAGCCAGTTCTCCCCCGTAGCGGATCAATTGGGTGTTTAGCACGGCTTGCACGGCACTGGCCGCCATTTGCATGGAGAAGGGCGCGAAGCCGATGGTGATGATGTTGTATATGATGTGGCTGTTCAGACGCAGGTTACTGAAATGCAGTTTAAGGGTAGAGCGTTTGCTGTAGAAATGGGCTACTACCCATATACAGAGTACGAATTGGGAAATGATGGTGGCGATGGCGGCACCTTTTACCCCCATACCGAAACCGAAAATGAAAATCGGGTCGAGTACCGTGTTGGTACCGGCAGAAATAAAGAGGGAATACATCGCGGTTTTCGGATTGCCTTCGGCCCGGCAGGCATTGTTCAGGATAAATCCGATGTTGGCGAAGATATTGGCGAATAGGATGTATTCGAAATATTCCAGTGCATAGGGCATGGCTCCTTCTCCTGCTCCGAAAATTTTCAGCAGGGGATACCGGTATATGTATCCGAATAGGGTCAGCAGAATGGAAATGATTATACCCAATGTGACGGCATTTCCCAGAACCCATTCGGCGCGTTTGTAGTCTCTTTTTCCCATATTGATGGAAATGCGGACATTGGCTCCGATGGCGACGAGCATAGCGAAGGCAAAGATAATCAGCATCAGGGGAAAGACGGCACTGAGTCCGGAAAGAGCCAGAGCATCGACGCCGCGACCGATAAATATACGGTCGACGATGTTGTACAATGCGTTGACGAGTACTCCTGTAAAAGCCGGAAGAAAATATTTCCACAACAGGCGACGTATGCCCATTTCTTCCATTTCTTTTATGTTTTTTACCGCTCTGTCCATATTATGAGTTACGATACATTTATCTTTCCGGTGAGGATACAGGTTTTGCTGCCGACCGGTTAACGGGGCACCGGAATATATAGTAATTTTAAATTGTGTATATACTAACTTCGTATATAAAGTCGTTGATATCCATAAGATTTTACGGATCCGGAGGCTTTATTTAAGTTTTTGATTTACGGTAGATGACAGCAATTTTCGTTCCAATTGTGTATCGATCGTAAATAAAGAGGGCAACAGCCCTGAAAATATTTAAAGGGTCGCAACGCTAGTATTGTTCTTTTTCATTCGGGAAATCACCGCTTTTCACATCGGCAGCATAACGTCCGACGGCTTCGGTCATTTCGTCAAAAAGATTGAGGTAACGGCGTAAAAAACGGGGCGAAAATTCTTTGTTGATACCGAGCATGTCGTGGATGACCAGTACCTGTCCGTCTACTCCGTTACCGGCACCGATACCGATTATCGGAATGGATAATTCGCGGGCCACCTGTTCGGCCAGGGCTGCCGGTATTTTTTCAAGCACAATACCGAAGCAGCCTGCTTCTTCCAGTAAATGAGCGTCTTCGATCAGCTTCTGGGCTTCGGCCTGTTCTTTGGCCCGAACGGAATAGGTACCGAATTTATGGATACTTTGTGGGGTCAGTCCCAGGTGTCCCATAACCGGTATGCCGGCTGAAAGTATGCGTTTGATGGATTCGACAACTTCAATACCGCCTTCGAGCTTTACGGCATCGGCTGCCGTTTCTTTCATGATCCGGATGGCAGAACAAAGGGCTTCTTTGCTGTTGCCCTGGTAGCTGCCGAAAGGCATGTCGACGACGACCAGGGCCCTTTTTACACCTTTTACTACAGAGGCACCGTGGTAAATCATCTGGTCGAGGGTAATGGGCAGGGTCGTTTCGTTACCGGCCATTACATTGGAAGCCGAGTCGCCTACCAGAATGACATCTATTCCGGCAGCATCGACAATGCGTGCCATAGAATAATCATAGGCGGTGAGCATACTTATTTTTTCTCCCCTTTGTTTCATTTCGTATAAAACGTGGGTAGTTACAATTTTTGCTTTAGATTCTACTGACATAGCTGAAATTGTTTAACGATCGGATGATTTCTCCGGTCTTACTTTTGATTTGTTTTACTAAATCTTCCGATGATCGTTTGTGAACCGACTGTTTTCTGTCCGAGTCTGACCTCGATTTGTGTGCCGAGGGGCAGGAAGAGGTCGACACGGGATCCGAATTTGATAAATCCGGCGTGTTTATCCTGTCGGGAAATTTCACCTACAGGTGCATAGGATACAATCCGCCGGGCCATAGCTCCGGCTATCTGACGCATTAAGATTTCCTGTCCGTCACCGGTTTCGATGACAATGCTCGTCCGCTCGTTTTCAGTGGAAGACTTCGGCAGGTAGGCCGCTGCAAAGTTACCTTTGTGGTATTTGAAATATTTTACGATTCCGTTAACGGGAAACCAGTTGATATGTACATTGAAGATATTCATAAAAATGGATACCTGTAACCGGCGGTCTTTGAAATATTCCGGTTCTTCGGTTTCTTCGATCACTACGATTTTACCGTCGGCAGGGGCCAGTATCGTGTTGTCGTCAATAATGATATGCCTGTTCGGAAACCGGAAAAAGTTGATCGCCCAAAGGTAGAGTATGCAGGATATTCCCAATATGATATAGGTGACAATTGTGTTGTCGATAAAATAGAAGGTAATGCAATTCAAGATCACCAGAAAAGCCAATATCTTCAGTAATAAAGAGTAACCTGCTTTATGAAGTGTCATTTTTTTCTATTTAAGTGATTAATATACGGCTGACAAAGGTACTATAAAAAGTCAAAAGTCAAAAAGCCGGGGCAAAAAGAAACTTCGGTTCCGGTTATTTAATATACGAATTCCAGGTATACGAATATGGCCGGTATGACAAACAGAACTGCGTCAAAACGGTCGAGTATGCCGCCGTGACCGGGCATGATGTTTCCGGAATCTTTGATTTCGATACTTCTTTTGAACATGGATTCGAGTAAGTCTCCGAAAATACCGAATACAACGACAATAGCAGCTATGACCATATTGCTGTATATGGTTAGTCCTTCGATATAGGGCGCGATGAACAGGGCTGCCAGAATCGTACATATTCCGCCGCCTATCGCTCCTTCCCAGGATTTTTTGGGAGATATCCTCGGGAATAGTTTGTGTCGTCCGAATTGTGAGCCGAGCAGGAATGCGAAAGTATCGTTGAACCAGACGAGCAGAAAGGGAAAGAAGATGATCTCCGGACGCCATTCGTCATTGGTCATATAAGGCAGGTAGATCAACAGGGTAAAAGGCAGGCTCAAATAAAGCAAGCCGTAATAGGAGAAAGAAAGATTCTGAAAAGAGTTGCCTTTTTTACGGTATAATTCCCAGATACTCAATACAAAGGTGGCTATGAAGAAATAAAGATAACCGTCTCTGTTGCCCAGGTATTTGTGTAAGAATCCGGCTGTAAACAGAATGCTGCCGCAGATTAAAAGCATCGGTAGATTGATGTCGACATTCATTCGTCTGGCCATCATGGAAAACTCGCGTAATCCCAGTATGTTGATGATAAAAAACAAAACAAAAAAACAAAGCGGGTGCAGAAAAATGCAACCGGTCAGAATGACAACAAAAAATAAACCGCTGATAGCGCGTTTGACGAAATTACTCACAATGAATGGATTTTATGATTTCTTCGGCCTGATCTTTATGATCGCGGCTTACCATAACCTGTATGGTTCCGAATGTGTTATAAGAAGAATCTTTCTGATTCAGTATAACCGCTTCTACACCATTATCGCACAATACACTTTTTACTAATTCTGCTTTGTAAAGCTGATCCGTTTCGAAGATGGATATCCAATTGTTCATACGGTCGGGTATTTGTATAACCGGCGGCACAAAGTCACCGGTTATGTGTTATTGTTCTCCCTGTGGCTGTTCCGTTGCTTCTTCGCCGGAACCGTCTTTTTCATCTTCTTCGTCTTTCCAGGGACGTTTACCGAGTATACGCTCGAGGTCGTCGCTGAAAATAACTTCTCTTTCAATGAGTAACTCGGCCACCTCCCTGTGCTGTTCCAGATGGTCGGATAAGAGTTGTTTGGCACGGACATAGGCTGCTTCCACCATTTCTTTGACTTCGGCGTCGATCAATTCGGCTGTTTTTTCCGAATAGGGCTTGGTGAAACTGAAATCACTCTGTCCTGACGAATCGTAATAGCTCAGGTTGCCGATTTTATCGCTCATACCGAAGATGCTTACCATGGCGTAAGCTTGTTTCGTTGCTTTTTCCAGATCGTTTTGCGCTCCGGTAGAGATTTGTCCGAATACCAGTTCTTCGGCAGCCCGTCCTCCCAATACAGAACACATTTGGTCGAGTAATTGGGTTTTGGTGGTGATTTGCCTTTCCTGCGGTAAATACCAGGCAGCTCCCAAGGCTTTCCCTCTCGGAACAATTGTCACTTTGAGCAGGGGATGAGCATGTTCCAATAACCAGGATACCGTTGCGTGGCCGGCTTCGTGGTAGGCAATGGCCTTTCTTTCGCTGGATTTAATTACTTTGCTGCGGTTTTCCAAACCTCCGACAATACGGTCGATGGCATCCAGGAAATCTTGTTTTTCAACGGCATTTTTATTTTTACGGGCGGCAATCAGAGCGGCTTCATTGGCTACATTGGCAATGTCGGCACCCGAGAAGCCCGGCGTTTGCTTGGCCAGAAAATCGACGTCCACATCTTCTGCCAGTTTCAGCGGTTTCAGATGTACTTTAAATATCGCTTCGCGGTCTTTTAATTCGGGCAGGTCAACATAAATCTGGCGGTCGAACCGTCCGGCACGCAGCAATGCGCTGTCCAGAATGTCTGCCCGGTTGGTTGCTGCCAGAATGATAACCCCTGAATTGGTTTCGAAGCCATCCATTTCGGTAAGCAATTGGTTCAGCGTGTTTTCCCGTTCGTCGTTGGAACCCATATTGGGGTTTTTACCGCGGGCCCGGCCGATGGCATCAATTTCGTCGATGAAAATGATACACGGTGCTTTTTCTTTGGCTTGTTTGAAAAGGTCGCGTACACGGGATGCTCCTACACCGACGAACATTTCCACAAAGTCAGAACCTGACATGGAGAAAAAAGGTACGTTTGCCTCTCCTGCCATTGCTTTGGCCATCAATGTCTTTCCGGTTCCCGGAGGACCTACCAGTAAGGCTCCCTTCGGAATTTTTCCTCCTAACTTGGTATATTTGTCCGGACTTTTCAGGAAAGATACGATTTCTTCCACTTCCTGCTTGGCCTCTGCCAATCCGGCAACATCTTTAAAGGTAACTTTGATATTCGATTCTTTATCGAATAGTTTGGCCTGGGACTTGCCGACATTAAATATGCCTCCGCCGGGGCCACCGCTGCCTTTGCTCATCCGCCGGAAGAAAAACATCCAAATGAATACCAATAGAGCCAACGGGAAAAGGAAGGATAAAATATCTCCCCAACCGTCGTATTCTTTTTCATATTCTATGGTGGTGTTAGCCGCTCCCGGAATATCTTTCTGGGCTTCGGCTACATTTTTCTCGAATCCTTCCAGTGAACCGATCGCAAATGTGAATTGGGGACCGGGACTCGAGTTTTTGAATCCTTTGGATTTCAGTTGGGAATAATCCTCGATTTTATTCGGTTTTAGGAATACGTTCACCTGTCCCTTATTGGTGATGACAACGAATTTTTCGATGTCCCCCTTTTCCAGCATTTTGGTTTTTACTTCCTGCCAGTTGGTTTTCACCGGTTCGGTTTGCAGGTTGAGGAAATTAAACCCGACAATGATAAGTGCTATGATGAGATATAACCAATATCCTCCGACTTTCGGAGCTTTTATATTTTTTCCGCCGCCACCGACAGGGGGAAAATTGAAGTTCTCTTTATTGTTTTTTTTGTTCTCTGCCATATGTTTCAGTCGCTTCACAAACGGCCGGAATACCCGGCCTGTTTTATTACTTTTTTGTTTTTATTATTGTTCCGAGTTGTTGATTTCTTCTTTTATGCCGTCTCCCCAAAAGTCTTCCAGTTGATAATAATCCCGTTGTTCTTTCTGGAAAACATGTACAATGACATCCCCGTAATCGACAATGATCCATTGTGCTTGCTCCCGGCCTTCCGTGTGGAAAGGTTTCTCATGCAAATCTTCCTGAACTTTATCCTCTACGCCGTCTGCTAATGCGGATACATGGGTATTGGAGGTTCCATGACATATTACGAAGAAACTACAAAAACAGTTTTCAATCTTTCTTAAATCAATTTTTACAATTTGATGTCCTTTGTTTTCGTCCAGACTTTCTATTATTTTATTTACTAATTCTTCCGGTTTATTCATATAGTAAACGTCCCGTTTTTAAGGTTACAAATATATAATTTTTTATACTTAAAAGTAAAAACAAAGCGGCAAAAAGTGGGATATCTATAAAGTCTCTGCCTTCAGACTATCCTTTAGACAGATTATTACGGAATATTTTTTTGTCGGTTGCCTCTATCCGGGGGATAAAGTAAAGATCGCATAAACTTCGCTTGTTTTTTAGGGACAGACAATAACTTTTCAGGGCTTTTGCGACTATATTGCAAAAGAAAATCTAAATTTGTGTATCTAAAATAAATGATGATATGGAAAAATACAGACTTCCGATGGTTCCCGGCCCCGTGTCGGTACCACAGCAGATATTGGATGCCGCAGTCGTTAATTACGGATCGGCAGATTTAGAAAAAGAATATATCGATTTATATAAAGCAACCGAAAAAGCATTGCAAAAGATTATGCGTACCCGGAATTCGGTTGTGATACAGACGGGAGAAGGGATGCTTGCTTTATGGGGTGCATTGAAGAGTTGTTTACAACCGGGAGATAAAGTATTGGCTTTATCGACCGGGCTGTTCGGTTATGGAATCGGAGAAATGGCGGAGTCACTGGGATGTGAGGTGCGTACTGTCGGTTTTTCCTTCGATGAATCGATTACTGATTTTGAAACGGTAGAAAGGGCTATCCGGGAGTTCTGCCCGAAAATGATTACGATGGTACAAAGCGAGACTCCTAGCGGTACGCTGAATCCGGTCGGACGTATCGGGGATTTGAAAGAAAAGTACAATGTCCCGCTGTTGTATGTGGATGCGGTGTCCGGACTCGGTGGGAGTGTGGTCGAAACAGATAAATGGCATGTCGATTTGTGTTTGGGAGCTTCCCAGAAATGTTTGTCGGCGCCGGCGAATATGGCATTTTTATCCGTCAGTGAGCGGGCTTGGGAGATTATAGAGGAGACCGGCTATGTCGGTTACGATGCACTTATGCCTTTCCGGGAGGCTGTACGAAACCGGTATTTTCCTTATACGCCCTACTGGCATGGAACGGCACAGTTGCATGCCGCGTGCCGCCTGATATTGGATGAAGGATTGACCAGGGTAATCAACCGGCACGAAAAAGTGGCGGCTTATTGCCGGGAACGGGCTTTGCAGATGGGATTGACGTTGTTTCCTGCTGCGGATGCCATCCTGTCGCCCACAGTAACGGCTTTATATGTTCCGAAAGGTGTGTCCTGGAAAAAACTGGATGCAGCTTTAAGAGAGGAAGGACTTGTTGTGGGAGGAAACTACGGTTGTCTGGCAGGAAAAGTATTCCGGATCGGACATATGGGTGCCCAGGCTGATATGCAGCTGGTAAAGGAGGCGATGGATGTTTTGGAGAAAACTGTTTTGGATTTTTGATTTACGCTTGGGAGGGAACAGATCTACAGTGGTTTGGGGAAGCACGTTTCCGGAATTTGGAATTTTAGCTTTTACCGAACGTAAAAAGGGTGTGGTTGTGGTATTTTGAATGTAACAGTTCTAATTGTATTGACGTATTGTATGCTCGAATGGTTGGAGGCACATCAATTGTCCTGCTGGATTAAATCACTGACCGGAATAGAATGTCCGGGATGCGGTATGCAGAGGGCTTTGATCCTTTTGCTGAAAGGAGAATTATGGGCTTCGATTACCACCTATCCGGCATTATTGCCGTTGATGTTGTTTTTAATATTGGCTTTATTGAAAGTAACGGGAGTGAAAAAAATTACTTCCGGATGGATAAAAACTAGCGGATTTGTTTGTTTGGGAATAATTTTAATTTCATATTTGCTAAAATTAACAATCACTTGAGATATTTGGATGTTTGAAAGGGAAATGATTGATTCACAGTTTGATCGTTTTTGAATTTAAATCATAAATAACTTAATCTTATGGAAATTATTGATCAGAATAAAAAAGATTTACCGAATTCCACAGCCGTATTGGTATTGGGAATACTTTCATTGGTTTTCTGCTGGTGCTACGGAATTGTCGGATTGATTTTAGGAATTATTGCCGTGGCATTATCCGGAACGCCTCGCCGCTTGTATCAGGCTGATCCGGAGGCCTATACTCCGGTTTCATACAAGAATGTCAATGCAGGACGGATATGTGGTATTATCGGTATCTGTATTGCTGTGCTTGTTTTCTTTGTCGTTATTTTAGTGGTGTGTGGAATTATTGCGGCTGGAATTGGTGCAAGCTGCGGACTATAAATATTGACTCATTATGAACTACAGGTTTGAAATCAGTTTACCGAACAGTTCGGATTTCAGATGTGAGATTGCTATGGGTGGAAAGCAGACTTTTCAGCAATTTCACGATAAAATTATAGAAGTGTTGGGGTATGACGGGTCGCAAATGGCTTCGTTTTACACCTTGGACAGAATGGGCAACCGGGTGAAGGAAATTGCCCTTATGGATATGTCTACCGAAGATGAGGAAACGGATACGTTGGTTATGGACGTGACGGAGATACAGGAGATTGTCAATGCCAACTGTATTGAATTGGAGTATGTTTTCGATTTTTTCAATAATCGTTATTTCCGGGTAGAATACGCCGGGGAATATATCGCGGATTCTGCCGATGTGTTGCCGGTATGTATCTATTGTGATGGTGATATTCCGGAACAGATGGAGTTTGAAGGTGAGGAAAAATGGGGATTCGACAAACCGGAAGAAGAGTATGACGATAGTTTTATGGAAGAGTTTTCCAATGATTCGGACGATTATCGCGACGAGGATGACGAGTTCGGTCGTGATGATGATGAGTTTGAAGATGAAGGGAGATACGACGACCGGTATGAAAGTATAGACGACTATATCGATAAATTGTAATTCGGAAAAACACGGAGAGGTCGAAAGGCCAGAGGAGACCGGACGGTTTGCTTTGGTCTTCCGGCCTTTTTCGTTTAATAAGCTGGTATGGAAAAAACACTGATCGTATTGCTGGGGCCGACCGGGGTCGGAAAAACGGATTTGAGTATTGATTTGGCCCGGCATTTCGGGACTTCGATTCTGTCCTGTGATTCCAGGCAGATGTACAGGGAAATGCGGATCGGTACTGCGGTTCCGGAGAAAAAACAGCTGACAGCCGTACCTCATTTTTTTATACATACGCTGTCTGTGCACGACTATTATAATTCCTGGCAATTTGAGCAACAGGCTTTGGCAAAAATCCATGAATTACACCGGACAAGGGATGTCGTCCTGATGGTCGGCGGTTCGATGATGTATATCGATGCCGTGTGTAAAGGCATAGACGATATACCGACGATAGACCCGAAACTCCGGGAGGATTTGATGCAACGGTATGCAGAGGAAGGATTGGCTGCTATACAGACGATGTTGAAAAGCCTGGATCCGGTGTTTTATGAGGTTGTCGATTTGAATAATGCCAAACGGGTGCTGCATGCCGTGGAAGTATGTCTGATGGCGGGAAAACCCTATTCTTCGCTGCGTACCAACACCCCTAAAGACCGGGGATTCCGGATCATCAGGATCGGCTTGAACCGGGATAAACAGGAATTGTACGATCGGATTGATAAACGGGTGGACATGATGCTGGCGGAAGGCCTGGAAGAAGAAGCCCGGGCCCTTTTGCCGTACCGGAATCTGAATCCTTTGAATACGGTCGGATATAAGGAATTTTTCGATTATTTTGAAGGGGAAACAGACTATGACGAAGCGGTACGTCTGATCAAACGCAATTCGCGGCGGTATGCCAAAAAACAACTTTCCTGGTTCCGAAGGGACGCAGATATTTCCTGGTTTTATCCGGAAGAAAAAGAGCAGATACTGACATTTGTCGAAAGTAAAATTACACACTGGGACGGACTCATTGTGTAATTTTTGATCGGTGATTAATTGTCGGGATGTAAGGTTTATAAGGATTTGTAGTTCCGGATTCAGAAAGGGCGGGCGGGGAAAATCCGGTGTTTTCTTTTCGTTGTGTAATTACAGAATTTTTTCTTTAAAAACGTTAGATATTTTCACTTATTAATCTTAATTTCGTTGCCGAATAGCGGTAGTGACCGAGTAGTTGTAATTTAAAACTTATATAAGATGGCAGAGTTCAAGTATCAGGAGCCGTTTCCGATCGAAAAGGATACGACCGAGTATCGTTTGTTGACGAAAGATTATGTGAAAACCGTGGATTGTGACGGGCGGAAAATTTTGAAAATTGAAAAAGAAGGACTGGAATTATTAGCCCGTGAGGCGTATGCGGATGTTTCCTTTTATCTGCGTGCTTCTCATTTGCAGAAGCTGGCCGATATTTTAAAAGACCCGGAAGCCAGCGATAATGATAAATTTGTCGCTCATACGTTGTTATTGAATCAGGTTGTTTCTGCGGAAGGTCAGCTTCCTACTTGTCAGGATACGGGCACGGCAATTTGTATCGGTATGAAGGGTCAGGACGTATATACCGGATATAATGATGCAGAGGCTATCAGTAAAGGGGTTTTTGAAACTTACCGCGACCGTAATTTGCGTTATTCCCAGGTAGTGCCTTTTACGATGACGGAAGAGAAGAATACCGGGACGAATTTACCGGCACAAATCGATTTGTATGCTACCCAGGGGAATGCCTATAAATTTTTATTTATGACAAAAGGGGGAGGTTCTGCTAATAAAACTTTTTTGTATCAGCAGACCAAAGCCTTATTGAATGAAGAGACATTGACGAAGTTTATTGCGGAAAAAGTACTTGATCTCGGTACATCCGCATGTCCTCCTTATCATTTGGCAGTGGTTATCGGCGGTACATCCGCTGAAGCTTGTCTGGCTACGGTGAAAAAGGCATCTGCCGGATATTACGATCATTTGCCCACTTCCGGTAATGAGGGCGGACGTGCATTCCGGGATTTAGAATGGGAAGCAAGAATTCAGAAAATATGCCAGCAAAAAGGGATCGGCGCTCAATTCGGAGGTAAATATTGGGTACACGATGTCCGGGTGATCCGTTTGCTGCGTCATGCTGCATCCTGTCCGGTCGGTATTGGGGTAAGTTGTAGTGCAGACCGGAATATCAAGGCGAAGGTTACAGAAGACGGTATTTTCCTGGAACAATTGGAGAAGAATCCGGCCCGGTTTTTACCGGCTGAAACGCCGGCTTTGGCGCCTGCAGTAAATATCGATTTGGATCAGCCGATGGAAAATGTGTTGAAAGAACTGACTAAATATCCGGTTAAGACCCGTCTGAATTTGTCGGGTACGTTGATCGTTGCCCGGGATATCGCTCATGCACGTATCAAACAGATGATAGATGAAGGCAAGCCGATGCCCGAGTATTTTAAGAAACATCCGGTATATTATGCAGGACCGGCTAAAACGCCGCAAGGGATGCCTTCCGGTAGTTTCGGACCGACGACAGCCGGGCGAATGGATCCTTATGTAGATCTGTTCCAGTCTATGGGCGGTTCTATGATTATGGTAGCCAAAGGCAACCGTTCGAAAGCCGTTACCGATGCCTGTCAGAAGCACGGAGGTTTCTATCTGGGTTCTATCGGTGGTCCGGCAGCTATTTTGGCTAAAAACAGCATTAAGTCTGTAGAGGTGGTTGATTTCGAAGAATTGGGTATGGAAGCCGTACGTAAGATCCGGGTGGAAAATTTCCCGGCTTTTATTATCGTCGACGATAAAGGCAACGATTTTTTTGCCGAATGGGCACATTAATCGAAGCTTAATTGAATAAGAGGGCCTGGCTATATATCTAGTCAGGCTCTTTTTTATTCAGGAGTATCGGATTTTTGTCCGTGAGTGAATTTATTCCTTCTGTAACGGGCTGATGCCGGAACAAAATCAGTCCCTTTCCGTACATATGCGCATATAGAACAACACATCGTCGAATCGTACCGGATAATGAAAGGCGCTTTATTTGCATTAGCTACAGTATTGACATGGGCACTGATGGGGGTGGTCAATCGCTATTGCGTATCGAAGTACGGTATTAATGTGCTTGTGTTTACGTCTTTTCTTATTTTTTCGGGAGGTGTGGCTTTGCTCTTGATCCGGGAACGGGTAAATCCGGAAAATTGGAAGAGCGGAGTGCATTATTCCTGGCTCTATACAACGATGCAGATGACCAAGAGTTTTTTTATGATTTCGACCTATTTATACATCACGACGACGGAAACGAGTTTGTTGATTAATATAGAGGTTGTGCTTACTTATCTGATGGCTTATCTGTTTTTTAAACGGGTTCCTCACAAACGGGAATATTGGGGGATTGCTGTAATTCTTATCGGTTTTTTACTGTTGATTTATTCTTTACCGACAGCTGTGAGAATCCCGACGGCTGTATTGATATTGCTTGCAGCCACTGCGAGTTGTATCCGTTCTATCGTTGTGGAACAGACTTCCCGTAAAAGTCCGGAAACCACCGTTCGTCAAAAATGCGGTATTTCCGGATATACGATGTTTGTCGGGGGTACGGTTCTTATTGTTTTCTTTTTCGGGATCGCAGGTATCACTTTTTTGTTCGGAGAGAGTTTACCGAAACTGTTCTTTTTTTTGAATTATTTGCCTCAAATGACGGAAATGCTGAATCCTGAAACCGTAATCAGCGGTTGTTTAGCCGGTTTTTTTCTGAACTCCGCTTCGGTTTATTGGTTTTATGCTGCATTAAAGTGGACAAAGTCAGAAACCTTTATGGCATTTCGTGTATTTCAACCTATCCTGACTTATACTTTGGAGTTGTTGGCGGCTCTTTTTTACGCTGCGATGAAACCGGAATTGAGCACAAAAGATTTTTTTATCGGCGGTATTATTTTGCTGGGCTCAGTTTTGATTCTTATCGTACCTTCCAAAACGACCCGCTCCGAGATTTCCAAAAATTTTATCACCGAGTAGTGTTAATAATTTTTTTAATAAATGTGGTTATTAATATTAAATCTTTTGTATTTTTACGAGAAAATATGAAGGAGACTTTGATTTTAGATTGGGCCCGTAGGTTATGCAGATTCCGCAACTTGATTTTTAGATTGACCTATAAGTTTGATTACGATTGGTGTTTGGGGTGCTTTGTATAGGTTTTTGTTTTCGTGTTTTTGCATGGAGGTTGGAAGGTTTTTGAGGTAAAAATTACACAATGAGTCCGTCCCAGTGTGTAATTTTGAATTGTGATTCAATAAATCGGCAACCGTTTTATCAGATAATCTGAAATCTATAATCGTGTAATCTACAATCTACAATCTAAAATCTACAATCTCTCTATATACATTCTGACATGTGGTGTTTTAAGAAGTTTGTTTTTTTGTGTTTATGGATGGGCTGGGGTACTGTTTGTCCGGCCGCGTTTTTTCCGGAATTGTCCGGCCGTGTTATTTCCGAAGGGCGCGGCGTGGAGGGCGTGGCTGTAACCGACGGTTATACGGTGGTGAGGACGGATGCCCGGGGGAGATACCGGCTGCCGGGGAATACAGCGGCAGAGTTTGTATATATCACTTTGCCTGCCGGTTATGAAGTACCGTTGCAGGATGAAGTACCCTGTTTTTTCCGGCGGATTAACAAGGCTGCAAAGAAACAGAAGTTTGATTTTTACCTGCAAAAAAGCGGTAGGAACGATGACAGGCATGTTGTGGTGGTGGCTGCCGACCCGCAGGTGTATTTCGATGAAGAGCTTCCGGCTTTGCAAAAGATTGCAGATGATATGCAGAGTTGGGTGGCCGGTAAATACGGGGAAATACCGGTTTATGGGATGGTAGCGGGGGATGTGATCGGGGATATACAGCGGAATCCGGGATGTTTCGGGGCGGTGAAACATATTCTGTATCATACGCAGATTCCTTTTTTCTATGCTGCCGGTAATCACGATCTGGACAGGGGAGGACGTTCGAATGAGCGTTCCAGGACGATGTATGCCGCTCATTTCGGTCCGGCCTACTATTCTTTTAACCGGGGCAGAGTACATTATATTGTTTTGGACGGGGTGTTTGCTTTGGGAAAGGATTATTTATATACCGGTTATCTGGCTGAAAGGCAATTGGAATGGTTGGAACAGGATCTGGCATTGGTTCCGGAAGGTTCGCCGGTGGTGGTATTGACCCATATTCCGACTTATTCCCGGGAGGCCCGGAGTGGAAATTATGCGAAAGAACGGACTTCACAGGTGATTAACAATCGTGCTCATTTGTACGATTTGTTGAAGTCTTATCGGGTACAGATATTATCGGGACATACCCATTATCATGAAAATTATGTGATAGCGGATAATTTGTACGAGCATGTACATGCCTCTCTCTGCGGTCTGTTTTGGCAGGCACCGTGGTGTGGTGACGGTACCCCCATCGGTTATACGGTGTATGAAATGGACGGAGACAGCATTTCCTGGTATTTCAAGCCGGTTGGAGATGACCGTTCTTATCAGTTCAGGGCATATGCCGCCGGAGAAAATGATTTGAAACCGGAAGCATTGACTGTAAATGTGTGGAATTATGACCCGTCCTGGAAGATATATTGGTATGAGGACGGGGAGAGAATGGGGGAGATGGAACGTTATACCGGTATTGATCCGGTTATCGACAGCTATGTTGTGTCTCACCGGAAGAGTTTTAAATACGATTATATCGGGGCTGAACCGACGGAACATCTGTTTTTTGCGATTCCCCGTTCTGCCGGAGCAGTGATCAGGGTGGAGGCGACCGACCGTTTCGGAAATGTATATTCCGGTACACCCCGGAAGGTAGAGGAATGGCTCAACGATCAGTCCGTTCGATAGCTTTTATCCTTTTCAGCAGCGAGGGGTGGGAATAATATACGAATTCATACCAGGGATGAGGAGTGAGGTTGCTCAGGGATTTTACCGATATTTTTTTCAATCCGCTGACGAGTGCTTCTCCTTCGTTATGCCGGGTTGCGAATGCGTCTGCTTCGTATTCATTTTTCCGGGACCAGATATTCATGCATATTCCCAATAACATACTGACCGGACTGTACAGGATAGCGAAGGTAACCAGACCCAGCTGGAAATAGGCCCGATCGCTCCCCAGTGCTTCTGAAAAAGCCTGTATATTAACCAGTAAGGAGAATAGCCACAACATGAAACCGGTTTGCAGAATGGAGGCGGACATGAATTTCAGGGTGTGTTTTTTGCGGTAATGTCCGATTTCGTGTGCCAGTACCGCTACAATTTCTTCTTCTGTCAGATCTTGTAACAGGGTGTCGTAGAGGACGATCCGTTTTTCCGCCCCCAATCCGGTAAAATAGGCATTGGCTTTTGTCGATCGCTTCGATCCGTCGATTACATAGATATTTTTCAACCGGAAACCGGTCCGGGATGCGAATGCCTCGATCTTATCCCGCAGACTGCCGGCTTGCAGCGGGGATTGTTTGTTGAATAAAGGAACAATCAGGCGGGAATAGAACATGGCCATGAATATTGAGAATAAGCTGATCAATACCCAGGCATATATCCAGAACCGGCTTCCTGTCCATAAATAAAAGCCGACGACGGCGGATAAAATGAGTCCACCGATGATCAATGAGAGAAATACCCCTTTTACCGCATCCGTTATCCAGGTGTTGAGCGTCGATTTATTAAAACCGTATTTTTCTTCTATCCGGAATGTGGCATACCAACTGAACGGCATTTCCAACAGGGTGGATACCACAGACAAGCCCAGCATAAAGAACAGGGTTTGCCAGAGGATGCTGTCGGTGCGGCTTACAATCCAGTCGTTGTACAGGCCGAAACCTCCGGCTGCCAGAAACAGGACGGTTACGGTAAAAGAAAAAGCGGAACTGATCAGGCCGAACCGGTTGTTTTCTTTTTTATAGGATTGAAACCGTTTGTATTCTTTTTCGTCGTAAATACCTTTTAATTTCTCCGGTAGGACGGGTGACATCGCCCGTATATTCAATCCTTCTAAAAATCTTTCGAAGATAAAGTCTGCACATAAAAACAGCAGGATGATGATATATATTGTTTCACTATTCATAGGTTCGTTGTAAATTTTAAATTTATGATTTCAGACTGTAGATTAGCCGATAAAATAATTCGTTGTCGGATTTATTTGACCATACCTCAAAATTACACAATGAGTCCGTCCCAGTGTGTAATTTTGAGCAATTGTAAATCATAAATTTAAAATGCGTTGTCGGTATTGTTTTTGCAACAAAGGCATTGCAAAGGTAATAAAAGCCGGAAAATAGAGGTAAAGAAAAGTTTTGAATTTTGGGATTGGCAGATGGATAACGGAGGGAAAAATGTTGTAGTTTTGTTTCGGTTAAAAACAGATTTGTGAATTTCCGGTCCTTTTGCGGATACGGATTTACGGAACAGCTAAGACGAAGTAGTTATGAAAGCGATTATTATTACCATCGGTGATGAAATTTTACTGGGTCAGATTCTGGATACGAATTCCAGGTTTATTGCGGGACATCTGACATTGGCCGGGATCGAGGTTACAGAGATGCGTTCTGTCGCCGATAGGCGGGACGAGATTTACGAAGCCGTGGACTATGCCATGAATGAGGCAGAGCTGGTGATTGTGACCGGAGGGTTGGGACCGACGAAGGATGATGTAACGAAAAAGGTGCTGGCGGAGTATTTCGGTTCTAAGCTGACGTTAAATCCGGAAGTTATGGTGTGGTTGGAGGAATTGTTACGGGGCCGGGGAATTGCTTTGAATGAGAACAATAAAAGTCAGGCGGTATTGCCGGACAATTGCCGGGTTCTGCGGAATTTTAAGGGAACCGCTTCCGGTATGTGGTTCGAGCGGGGATGGAAGTCTTTGATTTCTTTGCCCGGTGTCCCTTTTGAAATGGAGCATCTGATGGAAACGTATGTACTTCCGGAGTTGAAAAGGAGATATCCGCATTTGCAGTTGGCTTACCGGATGTTGCAGGTGTACGATATTCCGGAATCGGAATTGGCCGAACGGCTGAGCAGTTGGGAGGAGGCTTTGCCGGAAGGCCTGGGATTGGCTTACCTGCCTTCTCCCGGTTTGGTTAAGCTGCGGATTACGGCTAAAGGGAAAGCGGTCGAAAAGCTGGAAGCGTATTATGAAACGTTGAAGGAAAGTCTTACCGGTTTGTACTATACCGAGGGGGAAGCGGATTCTGTGGAAAAGCAGTTCGGGGAGTGTCTGCGCAAAAGGAATCTGACGGTTGCTACGGCAGAGAGCTGTACGGGGGGATATATAGCTCATCTGATTACTTCTGTAGCGGGGAGTTCGGATTATTTCAAAGGGAGCGTAGTTGCGTATGCCAATGAGGTGAAAAATAAGGTGTTAGGGGTGGATATGAACGATATAGAGCGATATGGGGCCGTAAGCGGGGAAGTTGTGAAACAGATGGCGGAGGGAGTAAAGCGGGTGATGGGTGCGGACTATGCCGTTGCGACCTCCGGAGTTGCCGGGCCTGCCGGGGGAACACCGGAGAAACCGGTAGGTACGGTTTGGATCGGCGTGGCTACTCCTTGTAAAACGTTTGCCCGGAAGTTTGTATTTTCTTTTACCCGGGAGCGCAATATTGCCAAGACTGCGGTAAAAGCACTGGAGTTGATTGCAGAGGCCGTGCAGGAGGAAGCCTGAAAATAAATCAGTGCGACTGTCATCCTGTCAGTATTTTCCGAATGGCACAACAATTGCCTGTTGAATAGCGTAAATCAGAAAAATAACTAATCATTAAAATATATACGCTATGACAACAGGCAAAATTGGTGTTTCAACAACTGATTTGTTTCCGATTATCAAAAAGTTTCTTTATTCGGATCATGATATTTTTTTACGTGAGATCGTTTCGAATGCCGTAGACGCTACTCAAAAGCTGAAGGTTCTGGCTTCCTCGGGTGAGTTTAAAGACGAGCTGGGAGAATTGAAGGTACGGGTGAAGGCTGACAAAGAGGCAGGCACGCTGACGATTTCGGACAACGGGATCGGTATGACCCGTGAAGAAGTGGAAAAATACATCAATCAGATTGCTTTTTCGGGTGCCGAAGAATTTCTGGAAAAACACAAGGACGATGCGGCAACCATTATCGGGCATTTCGGTTTGGGATTTTATTCTTCGTTTATGGTCAGCGATGAAGTGGAGATCGTAACGAAATCTTATCGGGAAGGTGCGCAGGCAGTCAGATGGACCTGTAAGGGGGATCCGGAATATACCCTGGACGATACGGAAAAGGCCGAACGGGGAACGGATATCATTATGCACATCAACGACGATGATAAAGAATTTCTGGAAGAAGGTAAAATCAGCGAATTGTTGAATAAGTACTGTAAGTTTTTACCTGTAGAAATTGTTTTCGGGAAGAAGAAGGAATGGAAGGACGGGAAATATGAAGAGACTGATGCCGACAATGTGATCAACGATGTTAATCCGGCTTGGACACGTAAACCTTCCGAACTGACGGAAGAAGATTATCAGAAGTTTTACCGTCAGTTGTATCCGATGGCAGAAGATCCTCTGTTTCACATCCATTTGAATGTGGATTATCCTTTTAATCTGACCGGTATACTGTATTTCCCGAAAATCAGTAATAAGTTTGAGATTCAGAAAAATAAGATTCAGCTATACAGCAATCAGGTGTATGTTACGGATTCCGTAGAAGGGATTGTACCCGAATACCTGACTTTATTGCATGGGGTGATCGATTCGCCGGATATTCCGTTGAATGTTTCCCGTTCGTATTTGCAGAGCGACCGCAATGTGAAGAAGATATCCAACCACATAACGAAGAAGGTGGCAGACAGCCTGAGCGATATTTTCAAAAACAACCGGGAAGATTACGAAAAGAAATGGGATGACCTGAAAATATTCATTCAGTATGGAATGCTGACCGATGAAAAATTTGCGGAGAGAGCCCAGGAAATTTATTTGTTCAAAAACACCGACGGAAAATATTTTACTTTTGAAGAGTATGATACTCTGATAAAAGAAAATCAGACGGATAAGGATAAGAATATCGTTTCCCTCTATGCTACAGATGCTACCGAGCAGTTCAGTTATATCGAGAAGGCGAAAGCCAAAGGATACGATGTGTTGTTGATGGACGGACAGTTGGATACCCACTTTATCAATCATCTGGAGCAGAAACATGCCGACCACAAATATTTTAGGGTGGATTCGGATGTTGTAGAGAAACTGATTCAGAAGGAAGAAACCCGTAAGAGCGATCTTTCTGAAGCGGAACAGGATGAGTTGCGTCCGGTATTTTCTTCACAATTACCCAAGGATAACGGCATGTTTATGGTCAGCTTCGAGGCTTTGGGAGAAGGCAGCGATCCGGTTGTCGTGACCCGTTCGGAGTTTATGCGCCGTATGAAAGAAATGGCTGCCATGAATCCGGGAATGAATTTTTACGGGGCAATGGGCGACCAGTATACTTTGGTTGTAAATACCGATCATAAGCTGGTGAAAACCGTTTTGGAGGATGAGAAAAAATCGATGGATGCCAAACTGGCTCCGATTAATTTCGAAATTAAGGAGAATGAAGGGAAGAAAACGGAACTGGACGAATTGAATAAGGGTAAAAAAGACGAGGAAGTACCACAAGTCGATAAAGATCGCCTGAAAGAGTATTCCGAGCAGATCGATAAACTGAAAAAGCAGAAAGAAACCTTGTTGGAGGAATACGGCAAGGAGAATAAGATCGTAGGGCAGTTGATTGATTTGGCTTTACTGGCAAACGGTTTACTGAAAGGAGAAGCTTTGAATAGGTTTGTGAAGAGGAGTGTCGATTTGATCCGGTAATATTCCGGGAAGGCTCATAAAATAAGTATCGTCCGGAAAGTCGTCGTCATAACGTTGGCTTTCCGGATATTTTTTATATTCGTTGCCTGTTTGAAAAAACAGATGCCGGATAATTATAGGATTCTAACAAAAATTGATTACTTTCGTTAAATCAAGGGAAAGAGAAAACGGCCTGGGTTTACGGACTTCAATTTTACGTTCCGGTTTTTCTTTTGTCGTTTTTTTGAGTTGCAGGTTATTGTATCTTTCAACAGATTGTCAGTTTTTATAAAATACTTAAAATATCGGATATGAGAATTGTTTATAGTAAGACGACTTTCCGGAATGCCGTATACCGGGCATTGATCTCGGTTATCATCGGGGTTGTTTTGATTGCTTGGCCTGATGTCGCCCTAAAGTCCATCGTTATGTTTATCGGAGCTTTGTTCCTGCTTACCGGAATAATGGCTTTCGTTGCTTCTTACCGTCGCCAGCAGGCCGAACAACGGGCTGACGGCTTGTTGTCCCTGAATGGAATCGGAAGTATGGTGCTGGGTATTTTGCTTATTTCCATACCTTTGTTTTTCACAACGATATTGATGGTTATATTGGGATGTGTTTTGCTTTTGGCGGCAATTGCACAATTGGTGACTTTGTCGGCAGCCCGTCAGCTCGGCTACATTTCCCCTATGAACTATTTTTTCCCTATCCTGATTATGTTGGCGGGATTGGTCGTGGTTTTCAGACCTTGGGGAAGTGCTGAATATGTTGTCATCATATTGGGAATCACTTCCATGTTTTATGGAATCACCGATCTGATCAGTCAGTACGGTATTCATAAGATGCGGAAACATTGGGAAGAAGAGGAGCAGAAAAAGAAACTGGACGGAGACCGGGATATCGAAGACACCGATTATGAAGAGGTGAAGTGACGGATTTCAAAGGGATGCGAACAGCATGATGAAGAAATAGAGGAAAACGGATAAGATAACGCCTTTCGAGGCGTTGTTTTTATTAAAGCGCAGAAACAGGTAAAACAATCCCAGATTGGCAAAAAATACGCCGATGGCAACAATTTTCAAATGTACTTTCAATACGAATGCCTGTTCGATAAATGCAGTGACAGAGAGATAATTGAAGCGCAGTAAGTAGATCAGTGCGACAATGATAAACGGGGCGGTGAGCCCGGCCAGTAAACCGATATACAATTTGTCTTTCATCTGTTTTTACAAAGTTAAATTCCGGATGTATTATTGAAATTCCAGTTCGGTAAAGAATTGCGGTACATGGAAATTCGGTTCGGGGGTATCGATCGGTTGCCAGGACAAAAAGTGGGGTTTAGATAAGTGGTCTCCGCATTTGTACAGATTGGCTTTTACTTTTATGCCGGACAGGTTTTTGAAACTGTGTTTGAAAAGGGCTGTAGCCGGAATAGCGACGATGAGCCACCAGTGGTTGTCACCTTCCCGTTCTTCGAAGTTTTCGTTCCCCAGTGAAGAAAGCCGTCGGATGCTTTGCATTGTTTCCGGGTTTGCATGTTCTGCATTTTCACGGGTTTGCCGGAATCCAGACAACGCTTTGCCGATGCAGTTGAATTCAAAGTTGTAGTAGCCGTTATCATCGGGAGAGAGGAAAAATTCGACACAGGAATCGGTCCATACCTGTCCGTTGTCTTCCTGCACATGGGCCATCGTATAATTTTCGGATACTTCGAAACGGATGAAAATAGCCTTGTCGTTGTGGGCGATGTTGAAGGCGACCTGGGGGGAATAGGGATATTGTTCAGACCAGTTGTTGCACCCGATGGGGAAGGCGGGTTGCTGCGCCAGAAGCCCGGCGGCTTCGTTCAGACGGTCCGCTTGCAAAGCTGCAATTTTTTTTACCTGAAACATGAGACTCACCTTGAATGAATGATTTTGATTTGTGATTCGTGTGCAAATATACACCGAATCACAAATCAAAAAAAACGTATAGCGATTATTTCAGCTTATTTATTTCTTCTTTTACAATATCGCACATTTTTGTGTATTGATCTTCCATGCTTTGTAAAAGCTTGTGCTGTGCACGGGCACGGATCAGGTTATGTACCTGATTTTTTACTTTGTAATATTTGTCTCCGTCGATGTAATCCATCAGGAAGCGTAATACCTGCTCATAGGTGATGTATTTGGCGGAGAAAGCCAGGTAGTCGATTTCGCTTTGATTTAAGAATTTGGCTGTCTCTGACAGATAGCCCTGTGTGTATCCCCGGAAGATATCAATGTTCATGGATACGTTGTCCAGATTTTCGTCGTCTTCCAGACCGGTGTTTGTATACGACCGCATGGCATCTCCGTAGTCGTTGAGGCAAGTACTGCTTAATACGGTGTCGAGATCGATGACGCAAAGTACATTGCCTGCTTTATCGAACAGAATATTGTTGATTTTTGTATCGTTGTGGGTGACACGGGTCGGGATGGTTCCGTTTTCAACCAATTCCCAGAAGTGCAGCATTTCTTCCCGGCGGCGTTCAATCCATTGGATTTCACTGGGGACAGTGGCTTTACGCCCTACCGGGTCCTTGGCCAATACCTCATCCCATTGTTTGAAGCGGTAACGGATGTTATGAAAACCCGGCAGAATATCGGCGAGCGGTTCTTTGAAATCCGACAGCATGGCCTGGAATTTACCGATGCCTTTGCCTCCCTGATAAGCCAGTTCCGGTGTATCCGCTTTCTGATAATCGATCGTATCGCTGACAAACACACATACGGCCCAGAATTCACCGTCTTCGTCCTGGTAATATAATTTTCCGTCTTTAGTCGGAATAATGGTCATCGCTTCCCGCATCGGATCACCTCCCGCTGCTACGATTTTCTTTTTCAGGTGGTTTGTTACCCGGTAGATATTGTCCATCATGGCCGGAACATCCTTGAAAATATTTTTGTTTTTACGTTGTAAAATATAGTTGGGGGTTGTAGCTTCTGCTGTTGTGATCAACAATGTGTCATTGATAAAACCTTGTCCCAGGGGTTTTACCGATAGAATAGAGCCTTCCAGTTGGAATTGGCTGCAAATTTTACTCAGTCTGTTTTCCATGCTATTTTAATTATTATTTATATATTATTTTATATATAGACAGATTGTTTCGAAAACCCGATTTTGTAACTGATTGTCAGTAAGCTACGCAAACGTTGTCTTTGGCACCTATTTTTTGACGGCGTAAAGGTAGTAAAAAATGCAACTTTGTAAAATTTTTTAATTGAAAAAATCGGATAAAGTAAAAACTTTATTTGACTTATACTTTTAAAGTGTGGTTTACGGATGGAATCGTGACACCTGAAAGTCGTGGATCGGTTTTCCGGCGATGTTATTCAGGGGATAATACGGATTATTTCCGGATTTTTGTTTACCATAAAGCCGTATGTCCGTATCTAGTGTTTTATAATACTTATTAATAGTAGAGATATGACATCTGTTAAACTGAAACTGAACAAAGACCGTATTTTACTGAACGGAACTTATCCTTTGGTGTTCCAGGTCATCCATCGCAGACGTAAAAAATTGATTTATAGCCGATTTAAAGTTGCCGAGCCGGATTATGATGCCGGGCAAGAGAAAGTGGTATACCGGAAAGACGGGCTGACTCATCGTGAGGTTCGCATTATCAACCGTTGGATCACAAAGGAACGGAAAAAGCTGAACAGTTTGATCGGTGAATTGAAGGAGAGTATGCCTGATTTTACTGTGTCTGATATTACCGGACATTACGAGGGGCCTGTAAAAGGCGAGGGACTGTTTGCTTTTATAGACGGTTGTATTCGCCAGAAAGAGGAACTGAACCGGTTGGGGACAGCGGCGGCCTACCGTAGTACCCGTTCGTCCTTGCTGCATTTTACCGGGAAAGAGAAGGTGGCTGTTTCCGAAGTGAATGCCGCTTTTGTGAGGGCCTATGAGAAATACCTTTTAAAAAGCGGGGTATGCCGTAATACGGTGAGTTTTTATATGCGCAATCTGCGTGCGGTTTATAACCAGGCTATTCTGGACGGGAAAATGGAGTCATCCGCAAATCCTTTTCAACATGCACAGACCCGTCCGGCCAAAACCGTGAAGCGAGCAATGAGCCGCGACCATATCCGTCGGCTGATGCAGCTTTCGCTGGAGGACGCTCCCGAACTCGATTTTGTCCGTAATCTGTTTATGTTTAGTTTTTATGCCCGGGGAATGTCTTTTGTGGATATGGTTTTTTTAAAGAAGGAGAATATAAAGTGTAATTTTATCGAGTATTACCGTCACAAGACGCAGCAGCTTATCCGGGTCAGTCTGACGGATCAATTGAAAGACATCATTTCGCGTTACCGGAATGATACGGATTATATTTTTCCGGTTATTGACGATTCTTCCGGTCTTTCGCCTTACCGCCAATACCGTCTGGCGTTGGGAAAGGCGGAACGGAGGCTCAAGCAGTTGGGGCAGCGGCTGGGGTATGAGGTCGAACTGACCACCTATGTCGCCCGACATAGCTGGGCAACCCAGGCTAAGGAATGCGGCATTCCTGTTTCGGTGATCAGCGAAGGGCTCGGACATACTTCTGAAAAAACAACACGGATTTATCTGAAAGAGTTCGATCAGAAGGTTTTGGATGAATGCGATCAATTGGTAGCCCAACTTGTAGAAATGTAAAAAAATGTAATTTTTTTTTGATAAAATTACATTTTTTATATATTTGTAAAATCGCTCTATTTAGTGATAGAGATACACCTTTAAACTTATAAAAGATTAACATCTTTTGACAGGACAAAGATAGGGGTTTGTTTCTGATATTTATTAACAAAACGTACTAATCTTTTATCATTTCGTTTTGTGGCGTTATTTTTACGATTCATTGCTAACTTGTTGCTGTTGTTTGATTAACTCTCCGGGGGGACAACCGAATTCGCGTATACAAAAGCGGTTGAACTGGACCGGCGAATCGAAATTAAATAAATCTATCAGCTCCTTTATTGTGATTCCGGGTACGGCTGCTTTTACAAAAACCTGGTGTCTGATTTGTTTCAGCATCCATTGCTTGGGTGACATTCCGAATTCTTTTGTGAATTTTGTATAAAATGCGTTTTTGCTCATCCTCAAAAGCCGTATCATTTCTTCTACACTTCCGGCTTTGATATAATTTTCCTGGATCATATCTCTGAACTTTATTTTATTTCCCATGATGGGATAAAACAGTTGGACGACCTCTTTTTTGGTGTAGAAACCACGGAGGTAGAGAAAGAATTCTTTGTGCTTAATTTCATGTAAATGAGCGCAGTTCATTCCATTTTTGAGACAGAATACCAGTAGTTCTATATATTCGTTTAGCGGATGCCTGACTTTGAGAGGGACGAAATCGTACCGGATATCCCTGTGTAAATTGTAATAAGTTTCGAGCATATTTACGTCGCATACGTTTCTGACCCTTCCGAAGCTGAATAACAGTAATTTACAGTCTTTTTGGGTGTGAGCGTCTACGAGAGCTCCTCTGGGTAAAAGTACCATTTCAGAAGAAGATACTTTACGGTTGTTATATTGGTTACAACTGATAACACATTCACCCTCAATGAGTATAACTACATTATTGTAATGCAGTTTGGGTTCGTATACGTGTGTTCCTTCCTGCACTTCGATGTATTTGAATCCGGTGTCGATTTCTATTTGGTAATTTTTGCAACTCTGGTGTTCGTTTACGTAGAGCAGTTTATTTAATAAAATTTTATGCATGTTCTTAAATATTGATGTTTTTGTTTTAATTCGGTTAATCGTGTTTCAGCAAAGTTGCAGTATATATTTATATAAATATTTAAAAAACAGATATTTATATAGTATAAATGTACTTCTGATTTTCGTGTAATATTTGCTGAAACAATTTTTTTTACTTTTCAATAGATTATGTGTTAATAATCAGGTGTTTATTGCTTTTTATTTTTCTGCATACTCTATCACTAAATAGAGTTTTTCAGAGATGGGTTTTGGGGTGGTGTTTTTTCGGTTTGCAGGGTTGTAAGTTGGAGGAGTTTGGAATAGAATGAAGAAATGAAAGTATAATTATATGGGATTAAAAGTAAACATATTCATTGTTGTTGTTTTCTGTTTTCTGGGAGCACGGGTGTCGGCTCAAGAGGGGGGAGTGAAGAGCAATCTGCTTTATGATGTGACGGGTACGCTGAATTTCGGGATGGAATTCAGTCTGGACTATGAGTGGACGCTGGACGTATCTGCGAATTATAATGCGTGGAATTTTTCGCCGACACGTAAGATGAAGCACTGGCTTTTACAGCCCGAACTGCGTTGGTGGGGGTGTGAGCCTTTTTCGGGGCATTTTTTCGGGATTCATGCGCATGCAGGGCAGTTCAATCTGGGGGGAATGCTTCCTTGGGGGTTCGGGGCTGTCCGTAACAAGCATATTGAGAAAAACCGTTACGAAGGTTGGTTGGCCGGTGCCGGCGTCAGTTACGGTTACAACTGGATTCTGGGTAAGCATTGGAGTTTAGAAGCGACACTGGGGCTGGGGTATGCCTATTTGAAATACGACAAATACCGCTGTGAGAATTGTGGAGAAAAACTGGGCAGCGGTGTACAGCATTATATAGGCCCGACGAAGGCCGCTGTCAACCTGATTTATTATTACTAGAGTGTGTGCCCTTGTTGCCGGTAGGTAGGTTATAAATAAAAAGAGGTATGAAATATATTATTTTATTGTGTTTTGGACTGTTGTATTCCTTCGGGCTTTCGGCTCAGAATACGGAATTTATAGAGCCGGGGGAGGTTTCCGTCCGCCGTGCCGGGGATTCTGTTTATGTTTCTCTGCGTCTTCGTGTGACGGATATCGGTTCGGATAATTTGGTGACACTTACGCCTGTTTTATACAAAGGCACTGGCGGTGTCCGTAGCCTGCCGCCCGTGTTGTACGGCAGTCGCCGTGCCCAGCTTCGCCTGTGGAAAAAGGCGAAGGACAAGTCCGCTGTGCCGGTCTGTCATAATTCGGGGGATACGGTTTTTTACCGGGATACCTTTCGTTACGAGCATTGGATGAACGGTTCGGGGCTTCGCCTGGATGCGGAGTTGCGCACCTGCTGCCGCACGATGCATCCCGATCCTTTACTATTGGCTTCGGATATCGTTCTTTTTACACCTGCAGAGGAGTTTCGTCCTGTGCTTGCGGATATTGTTCCTGCCCTGTCTGCCGGGGATAAACTTTCGGAGCAGGACCGTTTTGTAGAACGCTGGCCGGGGGGTATTTCGGATACAATTGCCGTTGTACGCCGGGTAGAAGCAAGTAGTCCTGTAATTTACTTTCCCGTGGGGGAGACGAAGATCGTTCCGGGATACAGAAATAACCTCCGGGAGCTGGAACACATGCTTTTGCTCGTTGATCGGATAGCCTCTTCTAAAGATTCCCGTATCGTTAAAATACTGGTGATGGGCCTGTCTTCTCCTGACGGTCCTTCGTTCTGGAACGAACAGGTTGCCAATGCCCGTGCCCGTTCGCTGGTGGATTACCTGACGGTTCGTACCGGGCTGGATGCTTCCTGCTTCGTACAATATAACGGTAAGGAAGCCTGGTATGAACTGCGTCAACTGATAGCTGCCAGTGATATGGTTTACAGGCAGGAAGTGCTGGATGTGATTGACTATACGCCGGTTTGGGATGTACAGAAAAAGGCGGGCCGTCTGGGACATTTGCAGGCGTTATACGATGGAAAGGCTTACCGTTACTTGAGGGAACATTTTTTTCCTCAGTTGCGGATGGCGGGCTGTGTGAGAGTTTATTACGAGAGAATAGCGGATACGACGGCTGTCGTTCTGAACCGGTCCGTTTTTCTGGCGCGGGCAGGTAAATATGCCGAAGCGCTTGAGGCGGTGGTTGCTATTCCGGACCCGCGTGCAGATAATCTGAAAGGCGTTTGTTATATGATGACAGGCGATGCGGACAAGGCCCGGCGTTTTTTTGAGCGTTCCGCCCGGTCGGGCTGTGTGGCGGGGGCGGATAACCTTCGTCAGTTGGAAGAACTTTTGAACCGGTACTGACCGGAAATACAAAATAAACCAAATATCAACCATTTTTTTAAATTAAAAACAAATTGAAGATGAAAATGAGATCAATTTTATTGTCGGTACTTGCGATAGCGGTATTGGCAGGTTGTGCGAAAAATAACGAATTGCCGGGAGATCCGGATGTAAATGCTAGGGAGGCGGTGGTCACTCTTCGTTTAAAGGGGAATGGCAGTACAAGAGCGGCAGGCGTGCCAGATGATCTGGACACCAAGAATTCGACAGTGAACGATCTTACCGTGTTTTTCTTTGACGGGGATGCGCTGGTCAATAAGGTATACCAAGCGACAGTTACAGGCAGCGCGGTAATGGATGTAAAGACAACGACGAGTGCAAAACAGGCTGTGGTAGTAGCTAATATCGGTAGTGACCAGACCACTACGGGAATTTTCGCTTCGGTGACCAGCAGGACTACATTTATGGCTGCGACTGCAAATCTTCTTAAAGACGGGAATCCGGTACAGAATGATGAAAAGGTTTATATGAGCGGAGAAGGCACAATTACTTATGATGCAACAGGAAAAGACGGACAGGTGACGATTCCGCTTAATTTTGTGGCTGCCAGAATCGACCTTAAGGTGATAGATTTTTCCGGTGCAATTGGTAAAGGTAGTGTATATGGCACTCATTTTTCAGTTGCTTCGATTTATCTGATGCGTGCGCAAAGATGGACCAATTTTTTACCTACCGGAACCGGCGAGAGTCTTAAATATATCGCAAAAAATAACCGGAAATTTGCGGGAGGAGTTACCTGGGAATCTACCACTACTACTGTACCGACGGATTACAGGGTGCATGAAGAATACAGGGTTGCCACTATTCCGGGTGCTCTTACTGCTAATAAGATGGAAAATTTAGGTCACTGGTATGTTTTTGATAATAACGAACTTGACGAACCGACTGTATTGGTTGTTAAGGTTAACTGGAAAAAAGATGGAACTACTGACACTCCTTTGTTTTTCAATGTCACTTTTAACGGTAATGATCAGATGAGAATTCGAAGTGGAAATACCTATACGGTAAATCTTAAACTGAACGGTAACTTCAAGCCGGGAGACGGCGGTGGTACCGGAGGTGGTGGTGAGGATGATCCTGATACTCCAACTGTTGATGCTGCTGTTGATATTACGGTAACGCCTGCAACGTGGACTCCTAACGTTATCAATAAAGAGTGGAATTAATATCTTCCCTGGTTTTGGTATTGTCTACTTCTTAATAATTTCTTTCGGAGAAATTTAATGTACGATGAAATACCTGTGCTATGGTTTATGCTTTAGCACAGGTACATCCGACAAAATTTTAACAGAAACAAAGTTTATGATGTACAGCAGAAAATACAGGAATTTGTCCGGAATGACAGGAATGTTGCTGATGCTTTTGTTGGCGGCCGGTTGCATTTTCGATGACCTCAGCGGTTGTTTCCGGGGGTTGGACCTGCGGGTGGCTTTGCATGGAAGTGTTCCGGGCGGTGAGGAGTCGGTTCGTGATGTCCGTTTGTACATATTCGACGACAAAGACCTTTTGCTGGATATCGTTCCTGTCAGCATATCCCAGACGGTACGTCTGGACTACCGGGGAGTTCCGCGCCTGCGTTGTGTGGCCTGGTGTAATACCGGTGACGGCGGAATCCGTGTGAGCCCTTTAACCGTGGGCGATGCTTTTTCCCGGGGGACTGTTTCCCTGGAACCTTTGGTTGCCACCCGTTCGGACGGGACAACCTATGTTTCTCCTCCTGATCTTTTTTACGGGGAGCTTGAAATTGAAAACACGACGGCGTCCGGTTCTTCTGCGGAACATAAGATAACGGTTTCGCGGATGGTGGCGTCGATGAATATAACGGTGCGCGGACTGGAACTTCTGGCGGGAACATCTGCGGGAGTATTTTCGCTCAATGTCCAGGGTACTCCGGACCGTATCGATTTCGGGGGGATATACGGGGGAGAGTCTGCCTCTTATGCCCCTGCCGGAGCTTTCGATGCTAAACGGGATTATGTGGTTCCGGAGTTCCGTCTTTTTCCTGCTTCGGAGGGGAAAGGGCTGACGATCGGTATTTTTCACGACGGGGAGTTGCTGCGCAGCGTGACTGCCGGCAGCGACGGCCTTCCGATAGCCCCTGTGGCAGGAAAAACGCTGCATGTGCTGATAAACCTGGAAAGCGGGGTGGACGTGGAGATGGTGGTGACGGGCTGGGGTGAAAACCATATCTGGAAAGAGTATAACTGATTGTGGCTGTGGTTGCCGTAACGGACCCGGTCATTTATTTTGAACGACGAATATGATGAACGATCTGATATTGAAATGGAGGAAAGGATTGCTGCTGCTCCTGCTGCCGGTGATTCTGGCGGGTTGCCGTAACGACCGGATGGAAGAGGTGCTTGCCGGCGGACCGGCCCTGGTGACACTTGCCGTGTCGGCAACGCAGAGCAGTGGGCCCCGTACAAGGGCGCTAACTCCCGACAACGGGAATAGCGCAATCAATTCGCTTTATGTGTTGCAATTCCATGCCAAAAGCGATGGTAGCTACGGTACACTGCGGCGTGTGGCTGAGGGTGAGCTCAGCAGTGGCGGTGTTTACAAGGCCACCTTGCAGCAAAGTAATGACACGGACGATCTGTACCTGTTGGTCATACTCGCCAATTTCGGCACTTCCCCGGATCTCTATTCTCTGGCCGGAAAAACCTATGAGCAAGTTCAGAAGGCCTGTTATAGCGCACTGTCCAGCGGAATCCTGACCTTCGGCGCTTCGGACGTGATTCCGATGTCGGGGGTGGTAAACCGCGGGCAGCCTGTCAGGGTTGAGAAGGGGGAAACCTATTCCGGTATACAACTGCTGCGTGCCGTTGCGCGCGTGGATGTCGGTATCGGTACTCCCGTCGACGGCAGTAACACCTGGAATCCGGGGACTGTCGATTTCCGGATGACCGATATCCAGGTGTGGAAAGCCGGCCGTCGGTACACCCGTTTACCGTTGGCGCACACTTACAGCGCTGCGGGCGTCCCTTCGGTCAGTGAACCTTCGGTTGTCCCCGGCGTGGAGGTTGCCTCCCCCTGGGATTATAACGCCGGGATTTCCGGCAATACCGTCAAGGGTGGCTGGTGTGTCAGCAGCATCTTCCTGCCGGAAACGAAACTGAAAGGTACAGACGCATCGCCCAATAAGGTTTTCGACGCCAACCACACCAACCGTCTGGCCATTATCGTCGGCGGCTATTATCCGGCTGCTTCGACGGAGAAGAGCTGGTACCGGATTGATATCTGTGATGGAAACAGTACGCCCGAAACGGTGATGAATCTGGACATCCTGCGCAACACCATTTACAGCATCAGCATCGGACGTGTAACTGCCAAAGGATACGCTTCGGCCCAGCAGGCTTACGAAAAGAAACCGCTGGGACTGGGCTTTACCGCGGGAGTGAAACCCTGGCTAACGGGGATCACCGATGGGGCTCCTGTTCCTGTGTCGGGTGTCCGCATGTTGTACAAACTCGGGACGGGCAACAGAAGGCCCCAGAGCACGGCTACCGGGGTGGTGTATGAAAAGGCCGCTTTCTGGCGCGGGCGTCTCGATTATCAGTACGGAGTTAACCAGCCATTTGATTACAATGATTTCTACGGCGAGGGCTCCAATTTCTATTACCCTTATGAAGGGGTGGGGAGCAACAACGGCGATATCTATCACTACGGAACGGTGTCGGAATCAGACGTCCATAACCTCAGATTTGCCGCCCTCTGGGTAGAGGGAGCTTATCCTGCCCTGATGATTGCCCCCGATGATCTTACGGATGTCGGCCACCCTGACGGCCTGTTCCCGTGGCGTTCGGAGGACGGCAGCCTGACCGCTTTCGATGCCTGCCGTGCTTACGAGGGCGGGGGATATACCGACTGGCGCCTGCCGCGTCTTTCGGAGCTGGCGCTGATGTTCGTGTATAAAGGGGATCTGACAGGGGAATATCCTGAAGAGGTTTTCAGGTATCCCACGGGGAAATACTGGAGCGGGAACGAATATGCCCCCCGGCCTTCGGGGCTGGTGACGGGTACGGGGCCTGGCGCCTCTTACAACTATACCCTGGGGGTGAAATCGGCCGGTCAGGCCTGGGCCTTTGATTTTGATGTCGCTTCGACAGCCAGTGCCGGCTCTGTGTTTGAAAAGGGCCCGTGGCCTTCGAAGTCGGCAAAGCGCAAAGTGCGTTGTGTGAGGCAGATCGGTAGTGACCTGGATGGTAAAGATTAAATGATATGATATGAGTGTAAATAGGAAAAAATATTTAATGGCGTTGTCCTGTTTGTTTTGGTATGTCCTGCTGTCGGTGTCTTGCGATACGCCTGACGGTCCGGATCTTCCTTCGCCCGGCGATGCGGTGCCCCTTCGTTTCAGTGCTTCGGCCTCTTTGCCGGGGGGAACTCCGGGAACGAGGGCTGTCGGTGGTCTGATCACGGGTTTCCCGGAAGACGGCACGACGAGCACGTTCGGCATGTCGCTGACGAAAGAGGACGGCACGACTCCCCTTTTCACGGGTTCCGGGTATGTACGGATGGATCTCCGGAAAACGGGCGGTGCGTGGCAAAGCAGCCTGCACACTCCCGACGGTTCGGTAGATCTGACCGGCAGGGCGATGGTCCTTCCCGGAGACCGTGTCCGCGTGCAGTCGTGGTACCCCCTGGCCGACTGGACGCGCGGGGCCGACGGGACGATAGCCTTCGATTTCCGCGGCGATATGGAGGTGGAGACCCAGAAGCAGAAGGAACTGCTCTTTGTGGCCCCCGGTGATCAGTTGAAAACCGTGGGCGATGACGGGAAGGTTAACCTTTCTTTCAGTCATGCCTGGACACACATCGTCATCAACGTAAAAAAGGCGGGAAGCGCTGCTGCCACTATCCGCGGTGCCGGTGTCGATAATCAGGGCGGTTTCTGGATCAGAAACCGGGGCCGCATCGATCCCTCTACCGGATTGCGGGTGGCAGAGGCGGACGCTGATACGGATGCCGCCACTGCCGGAGCGATCGGGGGCAATCAAGACTATACCCTGTCGCTAACGGAAAATAAAACCTTTCACTTTTTCGTACCCTCGTTTATGTCCCGGGATGTGCAGAGCGGGAGTGTGGCCCTGTTTCTGAAAACGGGCAATGCCACTTCGGGAAGCCGGCTGGTGTTTCCGCTCAGGCATGCCCACCTCAACAGTGAAGGTACGGGCGATACCACCCGCTACGGTTTCCGTCAGGGATACAGGAACACCTACAACCTGGTGTATGACAATACCGCAATGAGCCTTTCACTGACAGACTGGACCTCTTTGCGCCTGGATTACAGCTTTGAGATTCCGGCAATCGAAACGGCCGGAGTGACGTATAAGGCGGGAGGGTGGAACTTGGGTGGCGACCACTATACTCACGATACGCTTGCTGCCGGCAGGAGGTACATGTATAACGACTGGCTCGGCACGGTGGCTATGAAGAATAACGGAAACTATGTTCCAGTAGCCGCCGGTAATACCTATCCGTCCGGGAGGATGGAGGAGGTGGCCTCAATGCTTGGGGTGAGCAAAAAAGATGCCGTTTCATTGCCCGTGGAGTGGTCTGTTGCCGACGGTTCGCTTGTGGCTAAGGAATTTTGCCGCGCCTACGGGGATGGAAAATGGCGTCTTCCCCGTGCTTCGGAATTCCGGATGATGCTTCTCGAGGCTAAAACTAATCCGGGACAGCTTCTGGGCCTTTCCCCCGACCGTCCTTACTGGACGGGGACGGAATCCGATGCAAATAATGCCTGGGTGATATCTTACGTGGTGGTTTCCGGAACGGATAATGCTCTCCGTGGCTGGAGTTTCCTGAGTACTCTTAAATCTCAGAAGGCATACGTCCGCTGTGTCCGCGACAGAGCCCCTTAATCCGGAATACCGATACTTATAAAGAAAGATAAAGATGAATATGAAAAAGATAGTGTATTTGCTGTTGTTCCTGTGGTGTCAGTGCTCTTGTTCGGATGAACTGCTGGATGGTCCCGCAAGACCTGTATTGGCGGCCGATTCGGTCCGGGTGACACTCGGTTTCAACAGTCTCTCCTTCGAGAGTCCCTTTTCTGCCGGTACCCGTTCTGCCGGAACCCGTACCTTTACTGTTTCTCCGGATGGGGTGGAAGCGGAACTTGTGGAGATGCCCGTCCCCCTGACCCGTTCCGGGGAAGAAGACAAGGTTTACGGTTTCTGGGTGTTGCAGTTCGACGGCACGGCGGCCACTTCGGTCATGACCCGGAAGGCCTACTACAACTGTCCGTCCGGCACTTTGAACAGCACCTCGGTTACGCTGAATGCCGGGACCGGACAGCAGCGGATTGTGGTGATCGCCAATGCAGGCAGTGGTAATAATAACAGTATCTCACCGATAAGGATGAACCTGACACAGGGCACGTCTACCTATAACGATCTGCTGAGCCTGAATTATTTTCCTGATAAAACAGATCAGACCGCCTATCCGCTGTATAGGGATAGATATCCGGATGCAACGAATAATCCCGTCTGGCGTGCATTGCGGGTTATGTGCGGTGTCGCGGATGCGAAGATCACCGCCGGTATGTCTGCGCTCTATATTTCTTTGCGGCGTAATGTGTCTAAAATCACAATCCTTCCGGTTGAACTGGATGCCTCGCTCAGAACGGGGGAGTTTCCCCTGTGGCAGGCTTCTCTGGTGAATATTCCGGCCTCCTCTTACCTGCTGCCTATGGGCCGGGGCAGCTTTTTCCCGGGCACCGGAGCCGGATATACCGGCCATCAGTGGCCGTCAGCGCCCGTTGCGGAAAGTTATACGATCCCTCAGAAAACGTTTGATGTATCCGTCAACCTTTTTCCGTCGGTAGCCGGCCTGACGCTCTATGAGCGTCAGGCAAAGGCTCCCGTCGGGTCCACTCAGCTTCAGGTGATGGGGTACAAGATCGAATATAACAAGTTTGATAGCGATAAGAAGGTTCCGATTATAAAACGTTCTATCCTGTTCCATATTCCCCTGGGTACTAATTTTACGGACAATTTCAGTATTCCCCCCAACCACGATCTGACGTATAGGATCAGGCTGAAAAAGTCGACGGTAGATGGGAGCGCAGGGGAGACCCGGTTTGAGCCCGGTTATTTCGGGGGAATATTGGTTGGGCTGGATAAAAACGGGACGGAAGTGGCGGCTGCTAGCGGGAACGCTAAAGTATGGAGATTCTCAAAGAAAATTGAGGTTTACCCGCAGAACAACAGGTGCCTGATGCTGGAGAATGAACTCTGGCTTCCTAGTGCTGATAAAGATAATGTCTATTTTGGCAGAGACACGATGAGATGGAAAAGGAATGGTTACCCTTCTATAAGCTTTGCCGGAAAATGCTTGAAGCTCATGGATGGTTTTGAAAATTCGAGATATGTTTCGGCGAATATACAGTCAGGACATTATATGCTTGTGGCTTCCCTGGGTTACAGACTGGAAAATGAAATCAGCCCAGGTTCGGATATTTCTAAACCTCACTGGTGGTATGCCCCCGCCATCGGGCAGTTAATCGGCATCTGGATAGCCGGTTCGGGACTCATCAGTACGATGAGCGGCAATGGCTTCTGGTCGTCGACTCTTGAAAGTTCCGGTAATCAGGCTTATATAATGACACTGAAGGGCGAGGTAAGGAGGGTGGACGTTCTAGAAGACCGCTATCACGGCCGTGCTGTGCGTAATCTCCTTAATCCCTGATATAAAATATAAAACTATGAATACTGTAAATTATTTACTATTTTTTCTTTTGTCGGTTTTCATCTTTCCTGCGGGATTGTACGGACAATGTGTAAAGAAGATAAGACTGGAGCATGTGGGAACGGAGGATGGTACAGCGAGCACATATGCCGTAATTTTCGGCGAGGGAATGCCCGTGACGGCCTACTGGCCGCTCGGCAAACGGCTGACCCTTGACGACAGGACCGTCCGCCACGGTGTGTCCGCAGGCTATGGCGACAACCTGAACATCAACAGCCGTGTTGCCTTTCGTTTTATTGTAGCTCCGGCGGATGCTCCAGTGAGCGCGGCGGATGCTACTCAGATGATGACCTGGCTCCAGGCCTGCGGATCGGGTGGCGGCAGCCAGGATATAGTGCCGAAGGCGGCTTTTTCCGACCCTGTGGCGACCGGTTGTGCGGCATACAACCACGGCGGGCGCAAGTGGCGTGTTCCCACCCAGCGGGAGTTGCAGCTGATGTGGGTGTTGCGTGACGGAATCAGATATGCATACACGGGCGTGTCCGGCGCTTCGCCGATGGGAACTCACAGATACTGGAGTTCCACAGAGGAACCGGCGGCGGGTACAGTGTACAACGCCTGGATTTTCGACTTTTCGGCCACTTTCCCTCGTTCACATCCTTCTGATAAAACCGGATATGTGTATGTACGTTGTGTAAGTGATTATTAACGGTTTATAGGTAGATAAGGACAGCTGTGTTTTTGAGCAGTATATACGGGCCGGTCAGCGGTTTTTGGTTTGCCCTCTCCGAAATAGATTTTAAGCGATGATTAGATTTTATATATATAGTGTTTTATGGTTGATGTTGTTTACGGCAACGGCCGGCTGTTCGCAGGCTCAGTCAGGAAAAAAGCCGGCAGCAGTACTTCCGGAAAAGGTTTTCACCCTTCCGCAGATTCCGCCTGTACTGATTTCTCCGGGAGACCGGGCTTCCTATTTGGTTGCCCATTATTGGGACGGCTTCGATTTTTCGGATACGACGCTGATTGCCCGTCCGGAGATTACGGAACAAGCTTTTGCGGATTTTCTGGATGTTCTGCCGCACGTATCGCCGGATGAGTCGGTGAAGGCTTTGCGTGGATTGATGGCTTCCGCTTCTGTGGATCATACAATGCTGATGTATTTCACCGAGCTGGCGGGAAAGTATCTTTACGATCCGAATTCCCCGTTCCGCAATGAGGAGTTTTATATACCGGTATTGGAATATATCGTCTCTTTACCCGATTTGGCGGAATTGTATAAAATCCGTCCGCGCTATCGGCTGGAACTGGCTCTGAAGAACCGTCCCGGGGATGTGGCGACGGATTTTACCTATACGCTGTCTAACGGTAAAAGCGGACGACTGTCAGGGATAAAGTCGGAATATACGGTGTTGTTTTTTAACAATCCCGATTGTGCGGATTGTATCTCTACCAAAGCGTTTATCGTCGGTTCGGCTTTGTTCAGAAAACTGGTTTTAGCGAAACGGCTTACTGTTGTAGCGGTTTATCCGGACGGTGATCTTTCGCTTTGGAAAAAGACGACCTATCCTCCGGCCTGGATCAACGGTAGTAATCCTGCGCTTTCAGAAGCCCGGTTGTACGATCTGAAGGCTATGCCTACGCTTTATCTGCTGGATAAGGACAAGCGTGTGATTCTGAAAGATGCCCCGGTCGGGAAGATAGAGGAGTGGCTGGACGGGAAGGGAGGCTGGGTAGGCGGGATTTATGATTTATGATTGGGTCTCCGGATATTTTGGATTCCGTGGATTGGTTCCGATTGCCGGAAGTGCCGTTGTATTAAGGGATGGTTGTCCGGATGAATGTTGATTTAAAATCGTGTTTGATTTGATTACAAGATCATGTTTTCTGATTCGATAAACAGGGGTATTGTTGTTGTGTGGCTGAAGCGTTTTCCGGGTGATCTGCTTCGTATGTTGCTGCTGTTGCCCTGTGCGTTGTCTCTGGGAGTTGCTTTTTTTGTAGCATTTCCGTTTTGGTTATGTGGAAAGTGGCTGAAAGAGAAGTGATGATTTTGTACGGTGTATATACCGAAAGCTGAATGTATGATAAACCGTATCGGACCGCTGGATTGTGGCGCCCTGGGGCCTTCGGATTTTCTGGGTTTTTGCCGCAGGGTGGAGTCGTTGCTTGCAGAGACCGGGATGCCGGATATTTTGCCGGAAACAATCGTGTTCCGGAATACCTTACAGCTGTATGGTGACTGTATTTCCCGGTCTTCTACAGCCATTTGCACAGAGGAGGATGCCGCTGTACCGGATGCTTTCCGGAGCCGGTTTTATATCCATGCCCGCAGAAGCCTGGAGGCAGCCTTGCAGTTGTTGTTTGCCCGGCTTCAGGGCCTTGCGGGGGTACTGGCGGAAGCCGACAGTGTACTTTCCGGTATCGGTCGGTGGAGCAGTTATTATGCGGCACGTTTTGACTGTCGTAAAAAATGAGAAATTAAAAAAATGCTATGTTGAATTTCAATAAGTCCAGAGAAGGGCAGGAGGAGGTCTCCGTTTCCCTGGCGCCGACCCTGATCAGCGGGTCTGTTCATTGCAGGGGGCATTTGTCGGGTAATGCCGATGTGGTGGTGGAAGGCGAGTTTTCGGGGACGATCCGAATCGGCGGTCGTTTGATCATACGTCCCGGCGGCCGGGTCCATTCGGAAGGCATCGAATGCCGTATCGCCGATATATCGGGAGAAGCCGACGGAATTTTTTACATCAGCGAGTTGTTGTATATCCGCCAACGGGGTGTTGTTTCCGGTGATGTGGCGGTTGGGGGCATCCGAATTGAAGAAGGCGGAGCGTTCAACGGCAATTGCAAGACGGTGGTTTCCGCTAATCCTTTGCTTACAGGTGCGACGCCGGATTTTCCTGTAGACCGGATACCCGCCGTTTGCACCGAATGAGAAAAAATACACTGAACAATAAATTTATATCCATAATGCCGGTTTCCCAATCTTTTCCTTCGTAATCCGTCCGGATTGCACATATTTATACAATACATGCACATATTTACCTACTTAAATTTGGGAGCCGGCATTTTTTTTTAGCACCCGGGGACGGGGCTAAAGTGCTACATATTGGATTTTTTTATATTTCATACACCACGCTAACAATTAGTGGATTATTGTGGTTGATGAATTTTTCCGGGTAGCACTTTAGCCCCGTCCCCGGGTGCTACATATTGGATTTTTTAATTTTTCATACACCACGCTAACAATTAGTGGATTATTTTGGTTGGTGAATCTTTTCGGATAGCACTTTAGCCCCGTCCCCGGGTGCTATTCTCCAGGAAAACGTCCGTTTTTTTAGGAAGAGAATTTTAAACTTTTTTTACAAAAATAAAAATTTATCGTCTTTAGTTTCAAAGAATTGGTTTTTTTTTGAAAAAAAATTTTTTCGTCCAATAAAAACGGACGTTTTAGGGGAGTCTGTTCTCCTTAGATGTCAATTTTTTAGGGTATGTCAGAAGATTACGTTTTTTGGTGTGGAAAAAGAGTGTGTTTCAATATTGATTACTAACCAGCCTTGAGGACAATAGTCCGTTAAAGGGTTAAAAATTGAAATTATGAAGCAAATAAATCTTCCGGAGAGGACGAGGTACAGGTTGTGCTTTGTCCGTCACAATGTGTTTCAAGTGTTTTTATTACTTCTGGTTTTTCTTCCATCTTTTTTGTATGCGGGGGGAGCGGAGAATGGTTCCCCGCAGGATACGAAAAAGATACAGGGAGTTGTGGTTGATGAATCCGGTGTACCTTTACCGGGAGTTGCGGTAAAGGTGAAGGGGGAGCAAAAAGGAACGGCGACGGATGTCAACGGTGTTTTTGAACTGGTAATAGGAGAAAATCCCGATGCGGTGCTGGAATTTTCGTTTATCGGAATGAAACCGCAGGAAGTCCGGGTCGGCAACAGGTTGCATATCCGGATAACGATGGTAGCCCAGCATACGGAGTTGGAAGAAGTGATGGTTGTCGCGTACGGAACGGTGAAGAAGGAATCGTTTACCGGTTCGGCTGTCAGTGTGCAGGGGGATAAGCTGACACAGGCTGCGGCTTCGCGTACATCGGCCGTGCAGGCATTGCAAGGGAATGTTGCCGGTGTGCGGTTTTCGCGTACTTCCGGTCAGCCGGGCGATCTTTCTTCGATACAGATCCGGGGAATCGGTTCTTTGAACGAGTCGACGGCTCCTTTATATATCATTGACGGAGTGACGATCAGTTCCGGATTGAATATGTTGAATCCGGAAGATATAGAAACGATGACGGTATTGAAGGATGCGGCGGCTACTTCTTTATACGGAAACCGGGCTTCCAACGGTGTCGTGATCATTACGACCAAATCCGGGAAACAGGGAAAAATAAAGGTTTCGGTTACCTATGAACGGGCCTGGTCTTCACAGGCGATGCCGCGGGCTCTGAAAGGGTTTTATATGAATACGAAAGAATTGACGGAATATTCGATCGAGGCATTGAAGAACAGATATTTATATAACAACAATGCTTTGCCCTGGCAATCGAACTATGATCCTAATAATACGAATATTCAGGAAGCAGCGAGGGCATATGCCATGCAAAATCTGAAAGGTACGGCTAAATTAATTCACCCTGACGATCCCCTGGACGGTACGTTCGATTATTCGACTGCTGACCTGGAAAAATATCTGACCCATCCGCGGGAATACAATTGGGAAGATGTTATTTTTCGTACAGGAGAGGAAAATAAAATCAATGTATCAGCAACCGGAGGAAGGGAAAATCTGAATTTTTACGCTTCTTTGGGGTATGTCGATCAGAAAGGAATCGTGATAGGAAGTGAATTCGAGCGTTTTACGGGACGTTTGTCCGTAACGGGTAAAATCGGAAGACTGGTGGACTTTTCCATTGGAGAAAATATAGGTTATTCTATTAAGGACGAGCAAACGGCAGAAGGAGGCTATTATTACAGCAACGCTGTTTACGGTCTGGGCCAGATCAACCCTTCCCAACCGGTATGGTTGGATGAGCATACGCTTAATCCGAAGCCGGGGTTTGCCAACAATATCCCCAATTATGTAGCTAATCTGAGTCAGGTGCAGTTCGGTACGAAGCAATTGTCCAGTATTTCCAATCTGGTGTTTACGCTGAAATTTACCGATTGGTTGAATTTCCGGACCGTTAACGGAGTGGATATCAATTATACCCAGCAGAAGCAGGTGTGGACACCGGAATCGAATGACGGTGCCGCTACCAACGGTTATGTATGGCAGTACGGTAGTATGTATCAAACACTGACCACTTCCAATACGTTGAATTTCAATAAAGATTTCGGAAAGCACAATGTTTCAGCCTTGGTCGGTTATGAAGCGATGAAATATCTGTACGATAATTTTTCGGGGGAAGGACAGCAGTTTGCATATGGCGATCTGATGTATCTGGGAAATGCGGCTGTGCCTTCAGGTGTTGGCGGAGCTTTGGGAAAAGACCGTATGGTGTCTGTTATCAGTAAACTGGATTATAATTACGGAAATAAATATTATTTGTCCGGTAGCTTCCGGCGGGACGGTACCTCCCGTTTTATCCGGGAAAACCGTTGGGGTAATTTCTGGTCTGTTTCAGGTGCCTGGAATATTACCCGGGAAGCTTTTATGGCCCCGGTTGAAAACTGGCTTGATAATTTGCGGCTGAAAGTATCTTACGGAACCAATGGTAATCAGCCTTCCAATTATTTCAATTCGATGACTTTATTCTCGGTGACAGCCAAGCATAATCAGCAGGCAGCTACCGTTGCTTCTTCTTACGGAAATCCTTCCCTGACCTGGGAAAAATCGTATACCTGGAATGCCGGCCTTGATTTTTCCGTGCTGAAGGGAGCTTTAAGGGGAACGGTGGAATATTATAACCGGTTGACAACGGATTTGATCGACTGGACGAATGTTTCTTATATGACGGGTTGGAGCAGTTATATCGTCAATGACGGGAAACTCCGCAATACCGGTGTGGAAATCACCCTCAGCAGTCGCAATATCGACCGGGAATTTAAGTGGATGACTGATTTCAATATTTCCTATATGCGTTCCAAAGTAGAAGATTTGAAGGGAGGAGCCCGTATCAATCATCCTTATATTACTCAGGAAGGTAAAGATGTGTATTCGTTCTATACCCGGGAATGGGCCGGAGTGGATCCGGAAACGGGTTTGGGTACCTGGAAAATGAATACGAAGGATGCAAATGGAAATGTGATCGACCGGGAAAGTATCACTACGGATGTGAATGAGGCCGACCGTGTTATTGTCGGTAAAGGATATCCGGATTGGTTTGGCGGTTTGACCAATACATTTACGTATAAAGGGGTAGAACTTTCTTTCTTGCTGACGTTTACCCTGGGAGGAGATATGTGGGACAATACGCATTACGATGTAGTGACGGACGGTAGGAATATCGGGTGGCAGAATTTCCGTAAGGATGCCGGAAAAGATTACTGGCGGAAACCGGGCGACCGTGCCAAAAATCCGATTGTCATTTATAATAATCCTTTTAAATCTTCGGAAAGTACTTCTACGCGCCGTTTGCTTTCTTCCGATCATCTGCGGGTGAAAAACATTACGCTGGCTTATAATTTCCCGAAAACCTGGATAAACCGGATCGGGCTGGCAGGTGCGAAAGTATATGTAAACGGAAACGATGTGCTTACCTTTTCCAAGAGCAAGTATATCGATCCGGAGGTGGGTATGAACGGAATGTCCAGGGGTATCGACGGTTGGCCGATGCTGAAATCCTGGCGGGTAGGTATTAATGTTCAATTTTAAATGAAAAAGTTATGAAATTCTTCAAAAAAATAGGACTTTTGGTGATAGGAGGGCTGTTTGCCGCCGGTTGCGGAAACAATTTTCTGGATATCAAACCTACGGGATCGGTACCTGTAGACAAAGATATGATCAGGACGAATGCGCAATTACGGAGTGCTGTAAACGGAGCGTATACGTATCTGGAATATTACCGTTATAGCAGTATGCTGGACGGAGATGTGATGGGGGATGATTTGCAAAGTTGTTATGGAAATTACCGGATGGAACTTTTTTACGATTTGACGCAACGTTCGGTAAATTATACGAATATGACCCTGTGGAGCCGGCTGTATTCTACGGCTTACGATATCAATACCGTACTTAATCAGGTGCAGTATATCGAAAATCAGAATGCAGAGACGGAAGCTATGGTAGCCGAACTGAGATTTATAAGGGCTTTGGTGCATTGGGATGCTTCTTTGCGCTACGGGCCTCTGCCTTCTAATCTGGGAAAGGGAAAAATAAAGGAGGACGCACTCGGAGTTATGATTACGGACAAGTTGCCGGAGGATATCCAGGGGATGTACTACCGGGATAAAGTGAGTGATGTGTTTGCTTTTATGATCCGTGAAATGGAGGAGTGTGTCGATAAACTTCCTGCAGAACACCGGAATGGATATCTCAACTATTGGGCAGGCCGGATGTTTATGGCACGTCTGTACCTGTATACGGAACAATGGGATAAGGCCTTTCAGTGTGCGAAAGAGGTTATCGATGACGGCGGTTATTCTTTATATTCTCAGGAACAGTATGTGAAAGCCTGGCAGCAGACCTATACTTCCGAATCCATATTCGAGATGCCGACGACGGAATCGGATAACGGTAGTTGGGACGGATTGAGTTATTTCGTTTCACCTAACGGTTACTGGTCTGTGATGGCATCGCTGGAATTTATGCAGTTGAAGAATTCCGACCCCAAGGATGTACGTTTCGGCGTAGTGCAATATGGTTGGTGGGATTGGTTGCCCTGGGAAGACAACGATTGGGATGAGTGTTATTTCATTTCCGGAAAATATCCGGGTCGGGACGGTAATCCGCTTGTATGTAATCCGAAAATCTTCCGTTTGTCGGAAGCTTACCTGATTGCTGCCGAAGCCGCACTGAGGGGATCGGAAGGAGTGAGAACGGGAAGTTATTATCTTTCCGAATTGCGACGCAACCGTACGACTACGGACCCGGATAAGTATGATGCCGGCTATGATTTGGACGATGTGCTGTATGAAAGACGGCTGGAATTGCTGGGAGAGGGACACAGGGCTTTCGACCTTTGGCGTAATCAGCGGCCGGTGGTTCGCTATGACGGCAGCCGCACTTTTCATTGGTGTCCCAGGGAACTGGACGAGATCGCTTTTGATGATCACCGCATTCTTTTACCGATCGCTGTGCGCGAACTGGAATTGATGAGTGCAGAGGACCGGGCCACACAACAAAATCCCGGTTATGGATTGTATTGATACACACGAATAGTTAGAATAGTTAAAGACCGCCGGATATCCGATCCGGCGGTCTTTAATTTTATTTCAGGGGGGAGTGTTCGGCTTTCTTGTTTTATCCTGCTTTTACTCTCGTTTTTTATCCTTATCTTTGTCCTGAGATCGTGTAAGCCGAAGGTAATTTTCAAATGAACCCGGATGTTGCTGAGGTATACGGTCTATCGTTTGCAAATGATGACAGGATTAAATTTGAAATATGGCAGGGAATACGTTCGGAAAGATATATAAGTTGAGCTCGTTCGGAGAGTCGCACGGAGTGGCTGTCGGAGGAATGATAGACGGTTGTCCGGCCGGTATCGCATTGTCGGCGGAGATGATTCAGCAGGAGTTGAACCGTCGTCGTCCGGGACAGTCGGAGATATCAACACCGAGGGAAGAAGCGGACCGGGTGGAAATACTTTCCGGAATTTTTGAGGGTAAAACCACCGGCATGCCGATCGGTTTTATTGTACACAATACGAATCAGAACAGTAAGGATTACGGTCATTTAAAGGATTTGTACCGTCCTTCTCATGCCGATTATTCCTGGCAGCAAAAATACGGTGTACGCGATTACAGGGGCGGGGGACGTTCTTCGGCCCGGGAACATATTGCCCGGGTTGTCGGCGGAGCGGTTGCGAAACAGATACTGGCTGCTTACGGGATTTGTGTACAAGGGTATACTTCTCAAGTCGGAACGGTTGTTTTACCCCATTCATACCAGGAAATCGATCTGAGTATGACCGAGGCGAATATCGTTCGTTGTCCCGACCCGGTGATTGCAGAAAGTATGATTGCGTTGATCCGGGAGGTAAAGGAGGCCGGAGACAGCGTCGGCGGGGTGGTCAGTTGTGTGATCCGGGGTGTTATGCCCGGTTTGGGGGAACCGGTGTTCGACCGGTTTCAGGCGCGTCTTGCGCAGGCAATGCTGAGTATTAATGCGGTTAAAGGTTTTGAATACGGAATCGGTTTTGCTGCGGCTGCAATGCGCGGAAGCGAGCATAACGATCCTTTTGTTATGAAAGAAGGAAAGGTGCATACGGAGAGTAACCGTTCCGGTGGACTGCAAGGCGGGGTCAGCAATGGGGAAGATATTTATTTCCGTGTGGCTTTTAAGCCGGTGGCTACGATTATGCAGAAACAGAATACGGTGGACCGGGAAGGGAAGGAAATTCTTCTGGAGGCTCACGGCCGTCATGATCCTTGTGTCGTGCCCCGTGCCGTACCCGTGGTTGAGGCTATGGCAGCTATGACGGTTGTGGATATGCTGTTCGAGGCTAAGGCCGGAAGAGAGGGGGAGTTAGGATTTTAGATTTAGGATTTTAGATTTACGATTGGGTGATTGGGGAAGATGGATTCTGATTTTGGATTGGTTTTATTGTTTTAGAAGTACAGGAATTTTATGGGAGGGGGGATTTAGGATTTTAGATTTACGATTTTTGATTTACGATTGGGTGATTGGGGAAGATGGATTCTGATTTTGGATTGGTTTTATTGTTTTAGAAGTATAGGAATTTTAAAGGAGGGGGGATTTAGGATTTTAGATTTACGATTTTTGATTTACGATTGGGTGGTTGGGGAAGGTGGATTTTGATTTTGGATTGGTTTTATTGTTTTAGAAGTATAGGAATTTTACGGGAGGGGGGGATTTAGGATTTTAGATTTATGATTTACGATTTTAGATTGGGTGATTGGGGAAGGTGGATTTAGATTTTTGGATTGGAATTATTGTTTTAGGGTATAGGAATTATGAGGGGTTTTGATTTACGATTTAGGAGGTTGCTGGATTGTAGCGGGTTTTGGAGGGCGTAGTTTAGGATTTTAAATTTTAGATTTTAGATTTTAAATTGGAGTCGTGGATTGGTAAGGAATTACATAGAGGGAGGGACTTGTTTTGTTATTTACGATTTAGGATTTTAGATTGGGTGAATAGGGGGATGAATTTCAGGGTTTTGATTTACGATTTTCAGGCAGGAGCGGAATTTTGTTATCAGGGGAAGTGACGGGGTGATTTTTGAAGCTTTTCGGCGAAAAATTTGTAAAGGAGGAATGGTTTTTATACTTTTGATGGAAATTAAATGAAATAAGCTATGGCAAGTATCAGAAGATTAAAGAAAGACATTGATTACCTGACATTTTCAGTTGTAGGCGATTGCTTCAATTATGCAATTGTGACAGGTAAAAATAATCCGCAGGTAAGTGAGATCGTAAAAAATATAATTGCTACCCGTAATGATTTGCGTGACCGTATCGGTGCTGCCGGTAAACTGGAAAATAAAAAAGAAGTGAAAAAACATTTCAACAGGATTTTCGGAGATTTGTTGGTAAGCGTAGATAAAGCTTTTACGGAGCTGAGTGAAGCTATTAAAAAAGAAGACTGAGAATATAGCTGATAATAGAGAAGAGAATGTCGTCAGGCATTCTCTTTTTGTTTCTATAAGAACGGTGTATGGAAAGTTTTGAGATACCGGGAATCGGAAGCGTTAAGATACGAAGGGGCAGGCATATCCGTACGATGTCGGTACGTCTCGCTCCGGGAAGAGGTGTATGGATCAATATTCCTTACGGTGTCAGCGGACGTCAGGCCGAGAAGTTTCTTTTGGAAAAAAGGGAATGGATCATACAGCATATATCCCGGATGAAGGTGTACGAAAAGGATACCGGGGTCGGTCTGGCGGTCGGGGCGGAAGTAAAGACGAAATTGCATACCCTGAAAATAGCAGAGGCAGTGATTGAGAAGCCTGCTTACAGGATTGAGCAGGAGCTGATCACCTTGTTTATTCCTAAAGGAACGGATTACGGGGCGATTGAAGAGATTGTAAAGAAATTTTTACTTGAGATTTACCGGATGGAAGCCCGGAAGATTCTTCCGGGCCGGGTAAAGCTGCTGGCTGAAAAATATGGGTTCCGATATACTCGTCTGTCTTTCCGGAATAATATATCGAATTGGGGCAGTTGTTCTTACGATAATCATATCAGTTTGAATATCAAATTGATGAAGTTGCCGGATGAGGTTATCGATTACGTTATTTTGCATGAGCTTTGTCATACGATAGAGAAAAATCATTCCGCTGATTTCTGGGCGTTGGTGAAGAAGGTGTGTCCCGGATTTGAGTCTTACCGCCGTGCACTGCGCAATTACAATACACGTTTGTAATTGATTTCAGATTTACGATTCTTATTTTTGCAACAGTAGGTCTGTAGGACCCAATCTAAAATCGTAAATCTATATGTCCAAAATTATTCGTTGCGTTGGAGGATGTAGCTTACGTTGGCCGACAGTATCCGGTCGTAGAACGATGGGTGGAGCAGTTGTAATATCGTCATATAGGATTCGGTGGTAAAGGTAAATTCCAGAATCGGGGAGTTGAGGTTAACCGTTCCTTCCAGTATCAGGGGTAAATTGTCGGGAGGAACGATGTTCAATATGTTTTTTCTGAGGCTACAGGCGTAAGTGCCCGGTTGGGTAAAACCCATATAACTGATGGTAAGACTGATACTGTCGTTGTGAAAGATGATTTCTGAATTTTCTTCCAGAAAGGTGTATTGCAACAGAGAGTCTTCCAGGGCAAGGGCTTCTGTTTGTCCGCCTTCCCGCGGCCATACTTTTACCGCTTTGTTCTGGACGGTCCAGGTGCCTTGTAATTGGTAGATTTTATTATCGTTGTCGTCTTCTCCGCATGCTACGAACAGACCGGATAACAAAAGACAAAGGTAAAGCAGGTGTTTTTTCATATTGTATAGTTTAAGGAACTCCGGAATCTGAACGGCTACCGAAGAGATCGACCGGGTTCTGTTTTTTCGTTTTTTTCTACGTGTAAAAATGGAAGTGGTTGGATAAATCTCTGCTTTTAACTAAAAATACGAGGTAAAAATTCTATCTTTGTTTCTTTAGAATAAACGGGCTTGCAGAAGGCAGGTCTTTGTATGTAAAAAATCATAAACGATATGTTACAAAATAATTTAAAAGACGTCCGGGATTTGCTGACGGAAATAAAATATCCCGGAACTTCGAAGGATATTGTTGCATTGGATATGGTGCAACAGATAAAGATAGAGGGAGACAAAGTTTCTTTTCGTTTGGTGTTTCAAAAAGCAAATGATCCTTTTGTAGCGGCTTTGCGTAAAAAATGCGATGCTTTGATCAAGGAGAAGACGGCTTATAAGGAGGTCGCTATTGAGACCGTGTTTGTGCAGGAGATGGAGCGTCCGTTTTCATTGGAAAAAGTGAAGCATATTGTAGCCGTATCTTCCGGTAAGGGAGGTGTCGGAAAATCTACCGTTGCGGCTAATCTTGCCGTGGCCTTGGCGCAACAGGGGTATAAGGTGGGGCTGGTGGATGCCGATATTTTCGGCCCGTCTATCCCTAAGATGTTCGGTTGTGAAGATGCCCGTCCGTATATGTCTGAAATAGACGGGAAAGAATATATTGTTCCGGTGGAGAAATACGGAGTGAAATTATTGTCTATCGGTTTTTTTGTCGATCCGGGTTCGGCTACGGTGTGGCGTGGGCCGATGGCTTCCAATGCGTTGAAACAAATGGTGGAGCAAGGATTTTGGGATGAGTTGGATTTTATGCTGATCGACTTGCCGCCGGGAACGAGCGATATTCACCTGACATTGGTTCAGACGGTGGCTTTGAGCGGTGCAATTGTGGTGAGTACTCCCCAACAGGTGGCTTTGGCCGATGCCGTGAAAGGGATCCAGATGTTTGAATCTCCCGGTATTGCCGTTCCTGTTTTAGGATTGGTCGAGAATATGGCTTGGTTTACTCCGGCAGAATTACCGGAAAATAAATATTACCTGTTCGGTAAGGAAGGCTGTAAGCAGTTGGCCGAGGAGAAGGGATTGCGTTTGTTGGGACAAATTCCTGTTGTACAACGTATTTGTGAGGGCGGGGATGCTGGAGAACCGGTGGCTTTAAATCCCGATTCGGTTACAGGGAATGCTTTTATGCAATTGGCGGAACAGGTTGCCGGGGCAGTTAATGAAAATACGACTCAGGCACGCAGGGTAAGAATACAAAAACATTGACACAGCATATTTCCGGATACCGATATTCAATGAAGTCTATTTTTTATATATCATTAGCTGTTTTGGTGTTTGCACTGACGGGCTGCTCTACTAAAAAGAATAACTTTTTTACCCGGCAATATCACCGGTTGACAACTCGTTATAATGTATATTTTAACGGAGATGAGGCGTTGAAGGGCGGTGTGAAAAAGATGGAACAAAACCACAAGGAGGATTATACTAATTTATTGCCGGTATTTGTTTCCAATAATGAACAGACCAGGGCTATCGGCGGCAGTGATATGGATTATGCGATTGAAAAAGCCGTAAAGGCTATCGATAAGCATTCGATCACAGCAAAACCGAAGAGACGGCGGAATAAGAATTCAAAGAATTACGAGACTTTCCGTAAAAAGAAAGAGTTTAACGATCAGATTGCCAAATGTTATTTGCTATTAGGTAAAGCCTATTTTTACAAAGAGAAATATAACATGGCGGGCAATACGTTCCGTTATATTCAGCGGCAGTATCCGGAAGATAAGGCTTTGATGACAGAGGTAGATCTGTGGATGTTCCGGAACCTGACCGAGATGGGACGTTACGATGAAGCGGTACAATACCTCGCCTCTCTCGAGGGGGCTAAATTGAAACGTCGGCAAAGAGAGATGTATGCGGCTGCCCGTACCGATTTTTATGTCAGGCAGGCACAGTATCCGCAGGCCATCCGGGAGGCGGAGAATTTGCTCGGTGTGTGTAAGAGTATGAAGCGTAAGCCCCGTTACAATTTTATGCTTTCCCAGCTATATCTCAAAGAGAATCAGGATGCGCAGGCGATGGCTGCCTTAAAGAAAGCGGTTCGGTTTAACTTCAATTACGAAATGGTTTTCAATGCCAAGATCAATATGGCATTGGCTTACCAGGCCGGAGATGAAAGTGTGAAGAAGAAATTGAATAAGATGTTGAAAGATTCCCGGAATGAGGAATACCAGGACCGTATATACTATGCTTTGGCCAATATAGAAGAAAAGAAAGGAAATGAGGAGGCTGCTATCGATTTGTATTGGAAGTCTGTAAAATCCAGTATAGACAACGATAACCAGAAGTCTTTGTCGTTTTTGAAGTTGGGCGGTTATTATTACAAAGAACGGCAGTATGTACCGGCTCAAAGCTGTTACGATTCCTGTATGTATTTTATGGATTCCCGGATTGAAGGTTATGAGCAGTTGAAGACGCTGGTGGGCGATTTGACGGAACTGGTAACGAATTTGAATACCATTCAGCGGCAGGATAGTTTACAACGTCTGGCTGGCTTGTCGGATGCGGAACGGAATAATATAATCGACGGGATTATCCAGGATATTAAGGATGAGGAAAAACGGCAAAAAGAAATAGAGCAGCAGGCTATGCTCGAGCGTAATTTTTTCCAGCGCAACGATATGTTGAGCCGGGGAAATACTTATAACCAATCTTCTTCCGGAAGCGGAGGCGACTGGTATTTTTATAATCCGATGACGATTTCATTGGGGAAAAATGACTTTAAGCGGAAGTGGGGACGCCGTAAACTGGAAGATAACTGGAGACGGCAGAACAAAGCCATGGTCGATTTTACGGAAGAATCGGAAGTATTGGCAGAGGAAGGAGAAGGTACGGTAAAGAAGGCGGATATTACCAGCCGTGATTATTATCTCGAAGATATTCCTTTGACGGAAGAGCAGATGACCGCTTCCAATAAGAAAATAGAGGATGCCTATTATAAGGCGGGAGAAGTGTATCTTTATAAATTCAATGATCCGGAAAAAGCATTGGATTGCTTTACTGCTTTTATCTCCCGTTTCCCGGAGAGCGGCAATATCACGTTGGTTTATTATCTGGCGTATGAAGCGGCGGGAAAAGCCGGCAAAGCCTCCCAGGCGGAGACGTTAAAGGACGAGCTGATCCGGAAATTTCCCGACAGCGATTATGCCAAAGGCTTGCAAGATCCCGAATATTTTAAGAAGGTGGACAGTGATTTAAGGACCGTCGACCGGATGTATGCGGAAGCTTACGAGTTGTATCAGAATGTATATTACAAAGAGGCGTTGGCCCGTTGTGAAGATATTTTACAGCAGTTTCCCGGGAGTAAGATGAGCAGTTATGTGTTGTTTTTGCGGGCGATGTGTATCGTGAATCTTCAACCGGCTGACGAGGCCCGGATTGCTTTGAATGAAGTTTTGGCAGCCCAACCGACAAAGCGTATTCAGACTGTTGTCAACGGAATACTGGCTTCGATGGATGTCGGGGATAAACCGGTTTTGTATGCCGATGCCGAGATGTATGATGCCCGCTATTTGAAGTCGGTGCGTAACTGGACGTTCGATGAGGAAAAGAATGCGGAGAATACGGAAGAGGACCGGGAAAATCCGTATAAAGTAAATAAGGAAGAGGAATATTGCGTGGTTATCCTTCTGCCCGAGGATATGAAGACGATGCAGGTGTTGCATTTACAAACCCGTCTTACTTTCCTGAATGCGGCTTTGAAGGCGGAACAGAAAGATGAAAAGGGGGATTATCAGGTAAAGAAAGAGGATCTGTGGTATAAAACGACGGCATTACAGATCGAGCCTTTTGCAAATTACGGGGAGGCTGCCGTGTATTTAAACCGGGTTGCCGTCGATAAAACATTATTGAAAAATTTCAAAGGAGCCAGGTATCGTATTTTTGCAATCAGTAAAACGAATTTTTCCGTATTGAAGCGGTTGAAGAATGCAGAGCAATATGTCGATTTCTTTGTAACGAATTATTTTGACGACCGGGGTCAGGGAGAGATCATAACAGGCCGCCAGGGGGCTGCTGCCCATTTGTTTAAATACGAGGCCGATGAAAAGCATGATTTTGTCTTAATGGTACCTTACCGTCAGGTGAATGTGAAAAAAATGGCAGAATTATTGCATGGTATAGAACCTGCTTTTGCCTTGGAAAAAGAGACTTATGATGACCGGTATGAGATGGTTGTGGTGAAGAATGTCGGTACGCAGGTGCAGTCTATGGAATATCTGCAATTGGTTTCGCGCAATAAGGAGATTTTCGACCGGCTTTCCGGTACATCTTCGTATATGTTTACGATTACGCAGAGCAATTTGGGTATTTTACTGGAGAATCAGAATATCGAAGAGTATATGAAATTTTTCGATGATAATTATCAACGGAATCAAAGCGGGGAAGTCGGTGTCGGAGATGGCGATTTCGTATATGCGAAGAGTGTTGCCCATAAATTCGTATTGTTTTATCCGAATACGATCGATCCTTTTAAATTGAAGACGACTTTTGAAGAGTTTAATTTTGCCGGATTGATGGTAAATAACGTGAAGTATGACGATGAGCACGATTGTATGGTGGTGTCCGGATTCCGGAATAAGGAAGAAGCTATGCGTTATTTTCAGACTGCGGTCGATAATCGCAAGTTGTTCCGGTCTTTGAGGAATGTCGATTACCGGAATTTTATTATTTCCGACAGTAATTTCGATACCATGTGTGAGAAAAAAGAAATAGAACAGTATTTACAGTTTTTCAAAAAATATTATTTGGAATAACTTATGAATTTTAGATTTACGATTTTAGATTTACGATTGGGGTGAGGGAGGATTTGTGCTGGCTTTTGGGAAAAGGGGGATAATTTACGATTTTAGATTTACGATTTTAGATTTACGATTTTAGATTTTTGATTTACGATTTCAGATTGATTGAAATACAGGGTTGGAGCAGATGGAGGGGTTGTTTGGAGTTGATGGTAAAAAATTACACACTGGGACGGACTTGTTGTGTAATTATTAATTTGCGATTGAGCTACAGGTAAGCATTTGTAAGGAGATGGAGGTGTTCCGGTTTTAGATTAAAAGAAGGTCAAAAAATCGTAAATGATAAACAGTGTTTTAAATGATTTGAATGTGGGACGACCGGGGGCGGGGATGTAAAAATACAGAGATAAAGTTATGAAATGGACTATCGGTAGTTTGGAAGAGATCAATGAGACAGCCCGGAAATTTCTGGACTATGTCGGTGACCGGAAGATATTTGCTTTATATGGTGCTATGGGGGTCGGAAAAACGACTTTTGTAAAAGCCATAGCCGGTTGCAGTGGTGTTGTCGATGATGTGAGTTCGCCTACTTTTGCTATTGTGAACGAATATCAGACAGAAAATGAAAAAGTGATATACCATTTTGATTTTTATCGTATAAAAGATATATCGGAGGCTTTGGATTTCGGTTATGAAGAATACTTTTTCAGCGGGAATCCTTGCTATATCGAATGGCCGGAGAAAATAGCCGAATTGTTACCGGAAGATACGGTGGCTTGTTATTTTAGGGAACTGGCTGACGGTAGCCGGGAGTTAGAGGTTGATATGTAATATAATACCTTAGAATTATGGGAGATACAGATAAAAGATGCAGTACTGTCGGGCAAGAATGGTTGTTTTGCCAGGAGAAAGCTGTTTTTCTGGGGAGAAAACAGAAAAAGTTAGTTATCGGTATTCCCAACGAATTGGAAAAAGGTGAAAACCGGGTTTGTCTGACGCCGGAATCTGTGCAGATTTTGGTATCCATGGGGCATACTCTGTTTGTACAGCGGGGAGCGGGGGGGAATGCCCATTATTCGGATACGGAATATTGTGACGCAGGAGCTTATATTGTTGAGAGTGCAGAAGAGGTTTATACTGCGGATATTGTTATGAAAGCGACTTCTGTGTCTTTGTCCGAGGCCCGTTTGATGCATGACAAGCAGGTTATTCTTTCTCCTTTGAAATTGGTGGATCTGCGTAAAGATGCGATTGTCGAGATGATGCAGAAAAAAGTGACGGCAGTCGGTTTCGATATTATCAAGGATGCAGACGGCTTTTATCCGGTAGTACGTATTATGAGCGAGATCGCCGGGAATTGTGCCATTATGATTGCCAGTGAATATCTGAGTAATTCCGGAGGCGGGAAAGGTATTATTTTAGGAGGGGTCAGTGGGATTACACCTACGGAGGTGGTTATTCTCGGGGCGGGAACTTTGGGAGAGTATGCGGCCCGGAATGCGTTGGGACTCGGAGCTACGGTGAAAGTATTCGATCGTTCGGTCAACAGGTTGCAACAATTAACCGAGCACCTCGGGCAGCGTGTTTATACGTCGGTGATGCATCGTCCTGTTTTGGAAAAGGCTTTGAAGACGGCAGACGTGCTTATCGGTGCAGTGCGTTGCTTCGATAATGATGACGATATGGTGGTTAACGAAGAACAGGTGCGGTTGATGAAAAGGGGGGCTGTCATTGTCGATCTCTCCATCGATCACGGTAGTTGTATCGGTACGTGTGGTCCTACTACGCATGAGCATCCCGTTTATATGTATGAGGGAGTGGTTCATTATTGTGTGCCGAATGTGCTTTCCCGGGTAGCCCGGACGGCTTCGATCGCTTACAGCAATGTATTTTTGCCTTTGTTGGAGAAAATAGCACTCCAGGGCGGATTGTCCAATGCCATCCGGCAGGATATCGGTTTGCGGAACGGAGTCTATATTTATAACGGAATTTTGACGAAAGAAGTCATTGCCGATAAATTCGGTTTGATTTCCAGAGATATAAATCTATTGATAGCAGCTTTATAAGATATGATCGGAAAATTATCATTCTTACTGACTTTAATTGTATTGGTGTGTGCGTCCTGTTCTTCCCGCTATTATATAAGAAGGGGAAATGTGATTTATGAAACCGGACGTTATTATAAGGCAGAAACCAAATACGACAAGGCGTTTAATAAAGCCCGGAATCCTGAATTGCGGGCCCGTGCCGCGATGTTGGCCGCCCGTTGTACGGAAGATGTAAACAAGATTGCCGATGCGCACAATTGGTATCGGAAGGCAGTGCAGGCCAATAAGAAATTGCCTGATCCGTATCTTAAAATGGCGGAGATGAATGTACGCAGGGGGGATTTTGATGCCGCTTTTGAAAATTACGAGCGTTTTGCAGAGTTGTTTCCGGAGGACGAACGGGCAAAAGACGGTAGATATTATGTGGAGTTGCTGATGAAGGATTTGTCTCAAGAGACCCGTTATACGGTGGAATTACAGAAAGATTTCAATTCGCGTTACGGAGATTTCGGCCCGGTATTCTATCCGGAAGACAATAATATTGTGTATTTTGCCTCCAGCCGTCCGCAGGAGAAGCGGAAAGGGAAGAGAACGGACCCGGTTACCGGGGATGCTTTTTGTCATATATATGTGACGGAATATACACAGGAAATTAAGACGGTCGATAAACAAGGTAAGGTAAAAGTAAAGCGTTTCCCGGAACCCCGCTGGCTGAAACCGGCTGTTCTCAAGGATTCACTCTGGTCTCCCAAAGGAGAGGGCGGCTTGTGTTTTTCTGCCGACGGGAATGATCTTTATTTTACTTCTTCCCGCGTTGTGGAAGGAAGAAACCGGGGAACCCGGATTTACAAGGCTCAACGCACGGAAGACGAGAAAACCGGAAAGAAGATATGGGGTAAGTTGTCGAAATCCGGGATATGCGGGGATTCGGTTTCTGTCGGTCATCCCGCTGTTACGCCTGACGGTTCGCGGATATATTTTGCTACCGATCTTTTACCCGGCGGTAAAGGCGGAAAAGATATCTGGTTTGCCGAATGGCTGGATGGAAAATGGGGAGAACCGCAGAATGCCGGAGATTTGATCAATACGGAAAAGGATGAGATGTATCCCTATGTGCGTGATAACGGAGAGTTGTATTTTGCCTCCAACGGCCATAACGGTTACGGAGGACTCGATATTTATTGTTTAAAGGAGGTGGAAGGAGAACAGCAACTGGAACATTTGCCGGCTCCGATCAATTCTTTTGCCGATGATTTCGGTATCACGTTCAGATCGGGTAAGGAGGAGGGTTTTTTCACTTCTTCCCGGGTGGGGCGGAATGATAAAATTTATAGTTTTGCTTATATTCCCCAACAATTGAAGGTGAAATTGCTGGCCCGTAACAATACGACCGAGTTGCCTATTCCTAAGGTTGCGGTGACGGTAACCTGCGACGATGGTAGTGTCGTATATCTTGAAACCGATTCGACGGGTATGGCTCAGATGGAGGTTTTGCCTCAACAGGAATATGTGTTTGCGGCGGAAAACCCCCGTTTCCTGAAAGGAAAGGGGATGGTATCGACTTATCGGGAAAAGGGAGACCGGGTGTTCGAGGTGCTTATCGAAATGCAGCCGATCGAAAAACCGATTGTTATCCCGAATATTTATTTCGATCTCGGCAAATGGGAGTTGCGTCAGGATGCGATGGATAATTTAAAGGAGTTATTGACGATTCTGAAAGACAATCCCAATATAGCGATAGAATTGTCAGCCCATACCGATATGATCGGTAATGATAAGGCCAATCTCGAACTTTCGGAAAAGCGGGCTCAATCGGTCGTGGATTATCTGATTTCCAAGGGCGTATATTGGGACCGGCTGGAAGCTAAAGGCTATGGTGAGACCCAGCCGAGGCAGATTGATGAGAAAACGGCAAAGGCATATTCTTTTCTGAAAGTGGGGGATGTATTGACGGAGCGTTTTGTAAACCGGTTGAGGGGACAGCAGCGGGAAGATGCCTTGCAATTGAACCGGCGTATCGAGTTTAAGGTTACACGTACCAATTATAAGCCCGGTCCCGATTCCCGGCACAATCCTTATCTGGTGGCCCGGACAGCGGAAGAGGTGCAGAAAGTGGGCGAGACCCGGTTGAAGGATCTGAAGAGTGTGAAAGGAGCGTTTTTTACCCTTCAGTTGGGGGTTTTCAAAACGGTTCCCCAGCTTATCTATAATTTCCCGGTTGTATTCACGGAAAAAGTGAACAACGGGGGCGTGCGTTATTGCACCGGCATTTACGATACCCGCGAAGAAGCCGCTGCCGCCGCCGCTGCCCTTAAAAAGAAGGGGATCGATTGCTTTGTCCGGGGCTATAATTAAGACGGGTATATTCGGGTAGTGAAATAAAAATCGTCTGAATTTGTCAGACGATTTTTTTATTGTTCCAGCATGGAATCCTGGCGGTGGACTTTCAGGACGCCGGGAAGGTGTTTCAGGCGGGTAATCAGTTGGGACAAGTGTTCTGCGGTGTCGATCAGCAGAGTGATGTGTCCTTCGAACAGACCTTCGCCTGAATTGATGGCAATGGCCCGCATGGTTACCCGGGGATCTTTGCTGATCAATTCCGTGATCTGGTTGACAATACCGATTTCATCTTTTCCCATAAGGTCCAGAACGGTTTGGTAGGAAGCTGCTCCCTCGTTGGTCCATTGGGCTTGTACGATACGGTAAGGATAGCGTTTTTGCAGATCAAGGGCATTTTTACATTGTTGGCGGTGTACTTTGATACCTTCTCCGATGGATACGAATCCGATGATCTGATCTCCGTATACCGGATTACAACAACGCGCAAATTTATAATCTACGTTGTTTACGTTTTTATCGATAACCAATACATCCTCGCTGATTTTTTTCGGATGAATGCGTATATCTTTGGGAATTGCGGCGGTTGCCGGTTTTTCTTCCTCTTTTGTCTGCAGTAAAATCTCTTTGATCTCTGTGGGATCGTGTTTGCCGATGGCGATTCCCTGGTATAAATCGAGGGCAAATTTGTATTTGTAATGCTGCATCAGTTTACGGATGACGTCGTCCGTAAAATCGATCTTCCAGTTTTTCAGTCTTCGTTCCAGCAATTCTTTTCCGATATTGGCCTGGTGATTGATTTCTTCGTTCAGGTATTGCCGGATTTTGTTGCGGGCTTTGGAGGTTACGGCAAAGTTCAGCCAGTCGGCTTTCGGCTGCTGGTTGGAAGAGGTCAATACCGATATCTGATCGCCGTTGCGGAGTTGATAGCGCAGGGGTTCATTGCGTTGGTTTACTTTGCCTCCGACGCATTTTCCTCCGATATTGGTGTGTATGGCGTAGGCAAAATCGAGCAATGTGGCTCCTGCCGGAAGAGTGATCAGGTCTCCTTTGGGAGTGAATACATGGACTTCTTTGTCTTGTAAATCCAGTTTCAGGTCGTCCAGTAATTCGATGGCATTCTCTTCCGGACTTTCCAGGATTTCGCGCAATTCGTTCAGCCAGTTTTCGATGATGGAATCCGAGCTTCCTCCTTTGTATTTCCAGTGGGCGGCAAAACCTTTTTCCGCGATTTCGTCCATACGTTCGGTGCGGATTTGTACCTCTACCCAGCGTTTACCCGGTCCTAAAACGGTGGTTTGTAAGGATTCATAACCGTTGGATTTCGGTACGGAGATCCAGTCGCGCAGCCGCTGCGGATTAGGGGTATATTTATCCGTTACGATGGAATATACGCGCCAGCAATCCGGTTTTTCATTTTCACCTGTGCTGTCGATGATGAATCGTACGGCGAAAATATCGTATATCTCTTCGAATTCCACCTGGCTTTTACGCATTTTATTCAGGATGGAAGCGATGGTTTTCGTCCGGTATTTAACTTTGAAACGGATGTTGCGTTTGTTCAGCTCTTCGACGATGGGAGCGATAAATTCGGCAATGTATTTTTCGCGGGCGTCTTTCGATTCTGCCAGTTTACGTGATATTTCGGCATAAATATCGGGATTGGAGTAGCGCAGGGAGCGGTCTTCCATTTCCGATTTGATGTTATACAAGCCCAGGCGGTGTGCAAAAGGAATGTAAATGTAGTCTGTTTCCTGTGCCAGAGCTTTTTGTTGCCCGGAAGGCATGTGTTCGGCTTCCCGGAGGGCATAAAGTTTTTCCGCCAGAAAGATCAGTTGTACACGGATGTCCTGTGCAAAACTCAATAATAGTTTCCGGAAATTTTCCGAGTCTACAATTTTTTGTGTCGCATAGATATGACTGATATTTTTGAGGCCTTCGAGGATTTGTGCTACTTTCTGACCGAATATATCTGTGACGGTGTCGAGCCGGATTTGTTCTTTTTCAACAGACTGATGCAATAGGGCACAAATCAAAGAGGTGCGTCCCAAGCCGATTTCCGATGTGACAATGTAGGCAATGTCGAGTATACGAGTAACTTCCTGTTCCGGTAATAATACAGGTGTAACGTCAGATGATGTCTCGGGCGGTGTACCGTTTTGAATGGCAATAGTAAAAGCTTTTTCTACCAGCCGGATGTCTTCTTCTGACAACAGGTTACGGCATGATTTCTGTAATGTCCCGAGTTTTTCGCCGATCAGCGGATTGTAGTTGGATAGTAATTCCCTCATCACGATTCCTTATAGTTAGTCATGTTAGTGTGTCACTGACAAAAATAGACATTTCTTTTTAAGAATATTGGGTAAGAAATTCTATTTTTGTAAAGTTTTATTGAAAATAATTAAAACAAAGAATTTGTATGCGTGTCGCTTTATATTGCCTTTCCTTGCTTTGGTGCTGCTGTATCTGCTCTTCTGTTTTTTCCCAGGATACCAAGACTTTAACCCAGTCGTTGGAAACAATATTTAAGGATGTCCGTTCCGGAGAAAAGAAAGTTTTGATCGATGATTGTATCGCGACGTGGACTTCTTCTTTTTTGCCTGAAAACGAGAAGGACAGTATCCGTGTTATCTTTCAGGATATGCAGACACTGCGTTTGTCTCCGGTTGCAGAACTCCGGGATTTTGCGGAGTGTGTGAATGCATTTTGCAAAAAACAGGAAAAGGAAAATTTAGACGTGTGGCTGACCGGTATAAAGAAGGCTCTGAACGCTCCGGATAAAAAACGGACCGTGGTAAAAAGATATCTGGAGTCGACCCGCAAGCTGGCGTGTGACGATCTTCTGTTTGCCGGGACATCCCACAGATGGTATATCAAAGGACAGGCCCGCTGGGTTTGGGGTACTCCTCTACGGATAGACTATACAGAGGCGGAGGTTGTCTGTAAGACGGCTAAAGATTCGATATGTATCGTTTCTACAGAAGGGGTTTATTTTTTGGAGAGTAATAAATGGGGCGGCCGGGGCGGATGCGTATATTGGTCGGATGTGGATTCTTTGAAGGCCGATCTGGCCAGGTACACGATCGATTTGAATATGTCCGAATATGCTGCGGATTCGGTGCTTTTTCATTGCGAAGCCAAATATGGCCGGCCGATTTTGGGAAAATTAAAGGATAATGCCTCCAAATATGCCCGGAATAAAAAAGCGGAATATCCTTATTTTATGTCGTATGCAACCGATATTGTGATCGATTCTTTATTCCCGTATGCCAGTTACCGGGGAGGGATTATTTATGCCGGGGAAAAGTTTTCCGGGTATGGACCGGGAGAGAATCCGGCCTATGTACATATCCAGCCTAACGATACCTTGAATATGTATGTTTATTCGGAACGTTTTACGATCGATACGAGCCGTGTGCTGGCTGCGACTTCACGGATCGTTCTGGATATGGATTCCGGACAGTTGTTTCATCCGAATGTCAATTTTGTCTATATGGATAAGAACCGTACGGTAACGGTCAAGCGGCTTACGGAACAAAGTCTTCATGTGCCGTTCAGGGACGATTTTCATAAAATATTGTTCAGTGTAGAGCAGATCATATGGCCGATAGACAGCAGTTATATGGAAATGAGTATGAACAGCCGCTCCGGACTTTTCAAGGCACAGGTCGAATCCCTGAATTTTTTCAATGATCGTATTTACGATAACCTGCAGGGTCTGGATGAAGTGCATCCTTTAAACGGTCTGCATAAAGCGGCAATCGAGTTGGAAACCAATACATTTTCGATACGAGAATATGCCGGGATTATGAAAAAACCGGAAGACCAGTTGCGCAAGGAGTTGATTTCTTTGTCGTACCGGGATTTTCTGGACTATAATGAAAAGAAGGACGAAGTGACGCTAAAGCCCCGTTTGTTTGCTTATACGGAGGCCCGTGTCGGGAAACGGGATTACGATAATATCCGTTTCGATTCGCATCCGAAGAACGGACGTATCAATGCCGTACTCGATTTAAGGAATTATAATCTGAAGATTTACGGTGTGGAGAAATTTACGATCAGTGAGACCAAAGATATCTATGTGGAACCTTCGGATAAAACGGTCGTGATGATGAAGAACCGCGATATGGAATTCAGCGGTAAGCTGAAAGCCGGAATGTTCGATATGTACGGGACGAATCTTTTCTTTTCATATGACCGTTATACGGTGGATTTGACACATGTCGATTCTACCGGCATGTATCTTACGGACCGCATGACGAGAAAAAGAGGGGAAAGGATCAACTCGTTGATACGGGATGTAACCGGCGATATCGTCATCGACAAACCGGATAACAAATCCGGAAGGAAAGAAAATCCCGATTTCCCGGTTTTCAACTCGACGAAAGATTCTTATGTGTATTTCGACGATCCGGAGATACAAAACGGAGTTTATAAGCAGGATAGTTTTTATTTTGTGATCCGCCCTTATACATTGAAGAATATCAATGATGCCGGTAAGTTCCGTTATGCTTTCAGCGGTACGATGGTGTCTCATATCGTACCGGATATCAACGATACATTGGTGTTGATGAAGGGGAATGCTTTGGGAATGGAATACGAGACACCGGGAAACGGATTGAAGCTGTACGGAGAAGGAAATCTGAAAAGCCGCATTACGATGAGTCAGAACGGATTCCGGGCAGATGGAGCTGTTACCATGAACGGTACTGATTTTAAATCTTCCGATATATTGATGACTCCGGATTCGATGATGACAGCGACGAAGCAGATTACAGTAGATTCTGTCGCAGACCGGCGTCCGGGGGCTGTGGGGAAAGAGGTACAGATTAAATACCTTCGAAAAGATAAGAATCTGATGGCGACTTCGACAACCTTACCTTTCAGTGTGTATAATGACCGGATTAAACATGCCGGAACGCTTTTTGTGTATCAAGACCGGATGAATGCTTCCGGAACGATTGAGATGAAAGATGCCAGTCTTTCTTCAACGCTATTTCATTTACAGGATCATAATATCCTTTCCGAACATACCGATTTGCAGTTGAGCTCGCTGGGCAATAAGAACATACAGTTGAATACAGCCAATGTAAAGGCCAATATCGATCTGGCATTGAATAAGGGTAAGTTTATGAATAATGAGGATGCCAATAAGGCCGATTTCCCGTCCAACAAATACGAATGTTCTTTCAGGAGTTTTGTGTGGTATATGGATGAGGCTTATTTGAATATCGGCATTGAGGATGAGAAAGAGTTGCACCGGATCTGGCAGATCGACGATGAGAAACGGATACCCGACCAGGGGAAGAATATATTCGTTTCGACAGACAAGGCCTGTGATTCGCTTACTTTTATTGCTCCGCTTGCAAAATATAATCTGGCAACCGGTGAAATACAATGTTTCTGGGTCAATCATATCGATTTGGCCAACGGCCGCTTTTTCCCCGATGAAGGAAAAATATTTATCGGTAGTTTGGGGGATATTCAGGAATTCAAGCAAGGACGGTTTTTGTGTGAATTGACCGACCGGACGAAAACCCTGACGAATGTGGATTTAAAGTTAAAGGGCAGGTATACTTTTGACGGTAGCGGTGATTTCGATTATATCAATCAGGACCGGAAACGGAATGTGATCCGCTTTACGGAGATTAAAGCGGATACGTCCGGTTTTATTTATGCGAAAGTAAATATTCCTGACAATGCTTTTTTTGATCTGAATGAAGGCATTGTTTATAAAGGCAATATCACGATGTTTTCCAGGGAAAAGCATTTGTTTTTCAACGGTTATGTCGGTTTGATTACCGATGATTCATTTTTGAAACACAATTGGCTGAAGGTGAAAACTTATTTTGCGGCCAATGATATCCGTATACCTGTACAGGTGGAGAACCGTAACGATAAGGATGCGCGGATTTACAACGGAATTTTCCTGAATGTCGATAAGATTGTCAAACCTTATGCCGCTTTCCAGAGTAACCGGATTTTTTATAATGACGAATTAATTATCGGAGGACAAGGGGAGATGGTGTGGTCTAAGCACGACAAGAAATACATTATCCGGGATACCTTTATCGGTAAAGATTACCGGATGTGCTACGATCCCGCCACAGCTACCGTATCGGCTTTCGGCCGTTTGAATATAGCTTTGGAAGCTCCGGGAATCTATCAGAATACTGCCGGACAGATTCGGTATAATCTGAGAGAAGAACAATTGAATATAGACAATGCTTTGTATATCATTAATTTCCCGATGTTGGGAAAGATGGAGGCCGTGCTGCAACGGGATTTGACTGATAAAAAGTTGAAGGGGATACAGATATCGCCGGCTTTGCGTTCCAAACTGACGGCTGTATTCGGGCGTAAAGAAATGGCGTTGTTGAATAAGCAATTGGATAGAAGCGGTAACAATATTCCGGATTCACTGAATCAGACGTTTGTCCTTGATTCGTTGTCTTTGAGTTGGGATGCCGGGAAAAGAAGTTATGTAGCGAACGGAAAAGTTATGGTGTTGTCGTTTATGAAGAAACCGGTCGGAAAAGAGATGAAAATAAAGATGGAATTGATACGGCGGAGAACAGGAAATGAGATTTATATGTATCTTTACGATGACAATATGTGGTATTATTTCGAATATTCCGATAAGTCTTTGTATGCCTTATCTTCCAGTGCCGAATATAATGAGATCATTAAGAATGAAAAGGCTGATAAGAAGGATATCCGGGATAAAGACAAGCAGTTGTTGTATACGATTACACTTTGTCCGGACTCGAAGAAAGAGCGGTTTTTGAAAAGGATAGGAGAAGGGGGTTTATGATTTATGATTTACGATCTTTGATTTACGATCTTTGATTTACGATTTTAAATTTGAAATACAAGGGTGGAGGAGAGGTAAACGGAGAAATTCTTTCCATTTCTGATTTACGATTGGGTGTGCAGGTTTGATTGTAAATGGTGAGGTAACGTGTTTAATAATTTTAATACAAAAGAAAATGACAACGAAAGAAAGATATAAAGGTTTTATAGCCTGGTTTAGTGAGCATATGCCGGTGGCGGAAAGTGAATTGCAATATCAGACTCCTTTTGAACTTTTGGTGGCCGTGATATTGTCTGCCCAATGCACCGATAAGCGGGTAAATATGACTACGCCTGCCTTATTCGCGCGTTTCCCGGATGTTTTTGCTATGGCAGAGGGAACGGTAGAAGAAATCTATGATCTGATAAAGTCGATTTCATATCCCAACAATAAATCCAAGCATCTTTCCGCTATGTCGAAGAAGCTGGTAGAGGATTTTAACGGTGTCGTACCGGATGATATGGAGTTGCTTCAGACCTTACCGGGAGTGGGGCGTAAAACGGCTAATGTGGTCGAAGCGGTGGCTTTTCATCGTCCTGCCATGCCTGTAGATACTCATGTATTTCGGGTGGCAGACCGTATCGGTTTGGTAACCGGTGCTAAGACTCCTTTGGAAACCGAGAAACAACTGGTTAAAAATATTTCTCCCGATATTCTTTCTACGGCCCACCATTGGCTGATATTGCACGGGCGTTATACCTGTACGGCCCGGAAACCCAAGTGTGAAGAGTGTGGTATCAAGGCTTATTGCCGCTATTTTGAAAAAAAATAAATTTTTTTTTATACCGGAACGCAACCATTCCCGTAATTGTGCATCTTAGTTACAAACAACTAAAAGTTTTTTTCATATAGCAACTGAGTAATAATTACGGGAATAATTATTGTTGTTTATGGGGTTAGTTAGACGGTACATCTTAACGGATGTACCGTTTTTTTGTATACGAGGCTTGTTTTCAGTGTCGTTGTATTATAAAAATAAATAGTTCATCAGCTAATCTTTAAATTTTCAGATTTCACAAATTCTTTTTTCTATTTTTGTAAGATATTGTAATTTGGAAAGTGGAGAATATAAAACAGATAATATGGCATGTAATAGCAGGCGAAAGCCGGAATGGTTAAAAATTAAATTACCGAAGGGACAGCTTTCGGTAGATGTACTGAATATTGTTCGGGAGCATCATTTACATACGATATGTACGAGTGGAATGTGTCCTAATCAGGGAGAGTGCTGGGGATGCGGTACGGCGACATTTATGATCTGCGGGGATGTCTGTACCCGCGGATGTAAGTTTTGTAATGTGAAAACCGGAAAACCGGCTCCTCTGGATCCCTCAGAGCCTTATAATATTGCGAATTCAGTAAAGTTACTGAAACTGAAACACGCAGTGATTACTTCGGTTGACCGGGATGATCTGGATGATTTGGGGGCTGCTCATTGGGTGAAAGTGATAGAAGCGGTGAAAAAAGAGAATCCGGAGGTTACGATGGAAGTGTTGATACCTGATTTTCAGGGTAGGAAAGAGTTAATCGGCCGAGTTATTGCTGCCCGTCCGGAAGTTATTTCGCATAATCTGGAAACTGTACGGCGTTTGACGAATGCTATTCGTAGCCGGGCTACCTATGATATGTCGCTGGAGGTTGTACGGCAGGTATCGGAATCGGGTGTTGTTTCGAAATCCGGAATTATGCTGGGATTAGGTGAGACAAGAGCAGAGATTTTGCAGACGATGGATGATTTGAGAAGTGTCGGTTGCCGTGTCATGACCATCGGGCAATATTTGCAGCCGACGGCATCTAATGTGGAAGTGAAGGAATATGTTACCCCTGAAGTGTTTGATGAATATCGTCGTATCGGTTTGGAAAAAGGGTTTACACATGTCGAAAGCGGACCATTGGTGCGTTCCAGCTATCATGCAGAGAAACATGTCAGATAAGTCAGAAAGGTGATTTGTAAGAATCGCGGAAGAGAAGCTGGTGAGAACGATGGTCCTGCATGCGGACAAAGGACAGGCATCAGGCGTTTGAATTTTCGCTTGATGATTCATAATGTCATTTTTGAATGAAAAACGGTAGGTTTGAATTTATCAGTTCAATATGGAAAAGAGACATACGATATATGAGGATTTAGGATCGAGGCGTTACCGGGAAGTGTGGGAAATGCAGGAGAAGGTGCTGGAGGAAACGAGGGAACGGAAGCTGCAAGGAAAAGTAACTTCCAATTACCTTTTCTTTGTGGAACATTTGCCTGTATATACCTTGGGTAAAAGCGGAAAAGAGGGTAATATGCTGATCGATACCATACAACTTCGGGTCAGGCATGCCGAGTTTATAAAAGTCGACCGGGGAGGAGATATTACTTTTCACGGTCCGGGGCAATTGGTGGCCTATCCGGTTATCGACCTGGAAAATTTCGGCTGGGGAGTAAAGGAATACGTTCATGAGCTGGAGGAAGTGGTGATACGGAGTATCCGGGAGTATGGGATAGAAGGTTGCCGGGTGGAAGGTGCTACAGGTGTATGGTTAGAGGCTGGTAGCAGCAGGGAACGGAAAATTTGTGCGATCGGGGTGAAATGTTCCCGTTATATTACCATGCACGGTTTTGCTTTGAATGTGAATACGGATTTGAGTTATTTTAATTATATTCATCCCTGTGGTTTTATCGACAAAGGGGTCACTTCGCTGGAAAAAGAGTTAGGGCATAAAGTAAGCATGGAAGAGGTAAAACAGGTTGTTCTCCGCTGTTTCCGGGAGGTGATGGGCATGGAGATCATATGAGTGTATTGAATCGATAAATCCGTTGATGGATATTATATTTTGCAATCTGCTCTATAAAAATTTGTAAAACATGAATTGTCGGCTTTTATAGGGCATTTTAAAACATTTGTATGAAGAAAGGAATATTTTTAGCGATTTGTATATTGTATATAATGAATGTGTTTGCTGTTGATACTTTGACAGTAACTAATATACAGCGGATTGCCGACGGATTGAAAATGCCCGGTATTCAGGCCGGTGATAAACAGGTGGTTTTCCCGGCGGTACCGGAGGGGTATGTTTTGGAATTGAAAGGAACGGACCGTTTGCCGGTAGTGGATGCACAGGGACATATCGGGAAACCTTTGACAGATGCTTATGTACGGTTTTATTTTACGCTTACTAATCAGGGTACGGGAGAGACAGTGGAAGTGACTCATCTGGACGCCCTTGTTCCGGGAGAGTGTACGCCTTTGGCTGATGCCAATGCTTGTCCGGAAGTGATACCATCCATACGGGAATGGTGTGGAGGAAAAGGTGTTTTCCTGTTGGAAAAAGGGAAAACTATCGTTATTGATCCGGCCTATGTCCGCGAATTACAAAAAACGGCGGAGATACTGGTTGAAGATATGAATACTTTATGTGGACTTAAATACGAGGTGAAAACGGGAAATCCTGGTGAAGGAGATATCTACCTTACATTGAAAACAGACGATCGTAGTCTGGGGGAAGAGGGATACCGCATGACGATAGGAAAGCGGGTGGATATAGAAGGTGTTGCTGCTAAAGGTGTATTTTGGGGAACACGCACTTTGTTACAACTTGCAGAACATGGCCGTTTGAGTTTGCCCGTCGGGAAAATCCGGGATTATCCGAAGTATGCGCGCCGGGGATTTATGCTGGATGTGGCCCGTAAATTTTTCCGTCTGGAATTTTTGCAGGCTTATGTCAGAATTATGGCCTATTACAAGATGAATGAATTTCATGTGCATTTGAACGATAATGGGTTTATACAATTTTTCGATAACGATTGGGACAAAACTTATGCGGCTTTCCGTCTGGAGTGTGAAACGTTTCCCGGTCTGACGGCCAAGGATGGTTTTTATACAAAGCGTCAGTTTACGGATTTGCAATTACAGGGAATGGATTATGGCGTGAATGTAGTGCCGGAAATCGATGTTCCTGCTCATTCACTGGCATTTTCACATTACCGGAAATCGTTGGGGAGCCGGAAATACGGTATGGATCATTTGGATTTGTCGAATCCGGAAATATATCCCTTTCTGGACAGTTTGTTCAGGGAATATCTCGGGGGTAGCAAACCGGTGTTTGTCGGTCCCGAAGTACATATCGGTACGGATGAATATGCTAAAGAAGAGGCGGAGGGTTTCCGGAAATTTACCAACCATTATCTGAAATATGTGCAGGGGTTCGGCAAACGGGCCCGGCTTTGGGGGGCATTGACACATGCGCAGGGCAAAACTCCCGTTACTTCTGAAAACGTAATTATGAATGTCTGGTACAACGGTTATGCCGATCCGAAGGAGATGATAAAAGAGGGATATGAGCTGATCAGTACGCCCGACGGGTGGTTGTATATCGTGCCTGCTGCGGGATATTATCATGATTACCTCAATTTAGGTGTAGTGTATGATAAATGGGAACCCATACAAATCGGGAATCAGTTGTTTCCTGCCGGTCACCCGCAAATTCTGGGCGGAACGTTTGCCGTGTGGAACGACCATTGCGGAAACGGCATTTCCGAAAAAGATGTGCATCACCGGACTTTTCCCGCGATGCAGGTGTTGGCACAGAAAATGTGGGCCGGACGTACAGAAGTTCCGTATAAAGCTTTTGCCGCTTTAGCGGGAAATTTGAGAGAGGCACCGGGAGTAAATTTGATGGGTAAGGTAAAATCTGCCGGGGCTACAGTTTTGGAATATCGTTTTGCAACGACGGAAGGTAAAGATTTATCCGGGAATGGGTATGATTGCATGATTCCCGTAAAGGCTGTAAATTCAGAAGGATTAAAGCTGAACGGTAAAACAATGGTTCGTACTCCGGTAAAGGAAATCGGATATGACTATGCGGTTGAGTTTGAGATTGCGCCTGCCAGTGGAAATTCAACGGAGTCTGTCCTGTTCCGTTCGCCCGATGCGGTTGTCGTATATACTGCCGGCGGACAATTGGGGTTCCGGCGTGACGGTTATTTTTATACTTTCGATTATCAGCTGAAACCCGCCGAATGGCAGAAGATAAAGATAGAAGGGGATGCTAAAGGTACTACATTGTATGTTGATGGGAAGCAGGAACAGCGTTTGGAGGGGAAAAAGCGGGTTGTAAAAGATAAGAACGGCCGTGAAAGTACGATGTATATCCAACAAACTCTTGTCTTCCCGTTGGAACAAATCGGGGATACAGAGGACGGATTTACCGGGAAGATCAGGAGTCTGAAAGTGACAGACCGGAATGCTGTGGTCAAAAATTGAGAGATAAAACGGAATCCTCATATTGAGTTTATGATCTATGAAAACAGAATTGGAAATATGTGCATATTCCCTGGAATCTTGTCTGGCAGCCAAAGAGGGCGGTGCAGACCGGGTGGAACTGTGTGCCGGAATGTATGACGGAGGAACAACGCCTTCTGCTGCAACGATTCGGATGGCCCGTGAAATTACCGGGAATATGCAGTTGTTTGTCATGATCCGTCCCCGGGGAGGAGATTTTCTATATTCTGATTTGGAGTACAGGCAGATGCGGGAGGATATTCTCTTTGCCAAAGAGACGGGAGCGGATGGCGTCGTGTTGGGGATATTGGACCGGGCCGGGAAGGTCGATAAAGTGCGTATGGCAGAATTGGTGAGGCTGGCTTTGCCTATGCAGGTGACTTTTCACCGGGCTTTCGATATGACGGACGATTATAAAGAGGCGTTGGAGGCTGTTATCGAAGCCGGTTGTTACCGGATACTGACATCGGGACTCCGGAATACGGTTATGGAAGGATTCGATACCCTCAGGGAGATTGTAAAGTCGGCGGAGGGGCGTATTCACATTATGGCCGGCAGCGGTGTTTGTGCCGCTAATGCGGCTACGATTGCTGCTTTGGGAGTCAATGCATTGCATATGAGCGGTAAAAGCAGCAGGGACAGTAAAATGTCGTTCCGGAATCCGGCTGTTTTTATGGGTGGTGTACCGGGAATACCGGAATACGATATTGCCTATAGCGATGTGGAAAAAATCCGGAATGTAAAAAGTATATTGCAAAATTTTTGATATAAGATACCGAATGAAAAGAAAACCGGACACAACAAGTTGTGTTTTTCCCCGTATATCCCGCTATATATGGATTATCGGGAGTATGGTATATCTGATTGGAGCAGGCGGATGTTGCCGGGAAGGTTTTACGCCGGGAGAAAAGCAGATCATCTGGTCCCGGGAAGGAAAGATGATGCGGTTGTATACGGTAGATAACGGGGAGGATTCTTTGTTGCTTAGAAGCCGGGCTTTGGCTTTGACTCCGGAAATGTTACAGACAGAGGAATACAGGCTGTTGAAAGCAGGTATGCTGGCGACAGTGAGGGATACGGCTAATACCGGGGTTGGCATTGCAGCACCGCAGGTCGGTGTGTCGAGACAATTGATCGCTGTGCAGCGGTTTGATAAGGCGGGAGAACCTTTTGAGTTTTATATCAATCCGGAAATAATACAGTATTCGGAAGAGAAACAATGTGGTCCTGAAGGTTGTCTGTCGCTACCCGGAGCCCGGGATAGCGTGATGCGCTCCGAACGAATTGTTGTCAGTTATATTGATGAGGTGAATCATAATGTGTGCCGGGATACGGTGAAGGGTTTTACCGCAGTTGTTTTCCAGCATGAAATAGATCATCTGAAAGGGATTTTGTTTACGGATAAAGCTGTTAAAAAGTAGTGTGTATGACGAGAAGAAGCACTTTTGCTGAAAAAATATTGAATGCTCCCGCAGGAAGCATTGTATATATCGAGCCTGATATCGTACTCAGTCACGATAATTCCGCCCGGGTACGGAAACTGTTTCAGAAGATGGGAGGAGAAAATGTATTGCATCCGGACCGTTTGGTGGTTGTTCTCGACCGTAAGATGACCGGGACGGTAAACAATATGATCCAGGATTACAATTCCATCCATGATTTTATGGAAGAACAGTGTGTAGAGCATTTTTTCGATTGTGATAAAGGGATCTGTCATCAGGTTTTAGCCGGTTTTCTGCACCAGGGGCTTGTTGTTGTCGGAAGCGACAGCCATACTTGTACGGCAGGTGCGTTAGACTGTTTTGCCGTCGGATTGAATAAAACCGAGACGGCTTATTTGTGGAAGACCGGAAAGATGTGGTTCCGGGTACCTGAGACGGTAAAAATTACGTTATCCGGTAAGTTCAGGGAAGGGGTGTATGCCAAAGATTTAGCCTTGCATATTCTGGGCATGCTGAGGGATGAGGATGTGGATTATACCCTTGTCGAATATCATGGTGAAGGTGTGAAAGAATTGTCGATTTCCGACCGGATGACAATTGCCAATATATCGGCAGAAGCAGGATTGAAGACCTCTGTGTTTCCGCCTGACGACAGATTGGCGGATTATTTCGGGGATTATGCCGTACAAGGGGTATGGGCGGATGAGAATGCCGTTTATCACAAAGAGTTTACACTGGATTTAGGACAGGTGATGCCGCTGGTTATGGTTACTCATCAGTTGAATGATGTGAAGAGTGTTGCCGAAGCGGAAATGCTGGAAATTCAGCAGGGTTTGATCGGGGCATGTTCTAACGGACGTATTGAAGATTTGCGGGTAGTGGCCCGTATTCTGGAGGGAAAACGGTTGGCTTCCGGTTTTCAGCTTTCCGTTATACCGGCTTCCTATGATATTTATATACAGGCCCGGGAGGAAGGACTTGTAGATAAAATAACGAAGGCCGGTGCTTCCGTGTTGGGTGCCAGTTGCGGACCTTGTCTGGGAAGCAGTCATATGCTGAATGCTGATACCAAACGTTTTATTACGACCACCAATAGTAATTCCATGCAGCGGATGTCGGAAGTCGGTGTGGAGAAATACATTGCGTCGCCTGCAACAGTTGCCGCGACTGCATTGACCGGAAAGCTAAGTGCAGAGGTAGAATATTCGGGAGAGGTATACGGTTATTGGGCGACTCCCGTTGTAGCGGTACGGATTGATGAATGTGACGACCGCAGACGGGGATATGTTTGGAATTATACGGATGTGAATCATATTTCTTCCGGTCAGTTGTTTGAAGAAAAGCAGTCTTACCGGATTTCTATCGAGGATTCGCGTGCGATGGTCCCGCATTTGCTCGCCGGCTTGGATGCTTCGTTTGCAACACGGGTGGAATCGGGTGATATTATTCTGGCAGGTGAAGATTTCGGCTGCGGTAAATTGATCAAACATGCCGCCATCGGTTTAGTGGAAGCCGGGGTAAAAGCCGTGATCGTGAAATCCGTTAATCGTAATTTTTTCCGGATGGCTTTAAATCACGGGTTGTTGATTATCGTCGCTCCGGAAATCATAGAGGCATATCGTTCCGGAGATGCTGTAATTGTGGATATATCCGACGGAAAAGTGAATGTCAATGAAAAAGAATACTGTCTTCCGGAATACAATCCGATCATTCTGGAGATGATAGCTAAAAAAGGAATCATGGGATTATGAAAAAGCTGATATGGGGCGGGAGTATTTTACTTCTGCTGGTAGTTGTCTGGTTAGCCGGGCCTCGTTTTCCGGAACCTGTTTTAAATACGGATTTTCCTCGTATCGAAATTGCTGCCGATCGTATTGTAAATTATATCGAAGAACAGGAGGCTGCCTATGCCGTGAAACCGGACAATCAAAGCCTTGTTTTATGGGGAGATGGTGTTGGTAAAAAGACAGAATATGTCCTTTTGTATTTACATGGTTTTTCCGCCAGTCGGTATGAAGCTTATCCTGTGACTCACGATTTCGTCCGTGAATTTCATGTAAATGCATATTTGCCCCGTCTGGCGGAGCACGGGTTGCAGGGGGACGATGCCCTTTTGAATATGACTCCCGAACGTTTGTATGCTTCTGCCCGTGAAGCTTTGGCAATAGCTCACAATCTGGGAAATAAAGTGGTTATAATGGGGACGTCTACCGGATGTACCTTGGCTTTGATGTTGGCGGCCGATTTCCCGGCTAAAGTGGAGGGACTGATATTGTATTCTCCGAATATACGCATTAATAATCTGTTTGCGCCTCTCTTGTCGGGGCCCTGGGGCTTGCAAATCGCCCGCTTGGCCTATGGAGGAAAATACAGACAGAGTGAGGATGCTCCTGACAGTAAAATATGTCAGTATTGGAATTGCAGTTACCGGCTGGAAGCAACGGTTTACTTGCAACAGTTGCTGGACGCCCGTATGACGGAAGCTGAATTTGCCAAAGTGCAGGCGCCCGTATTTTTAGGGTATTATTATAAAGATAAAAAGCACCAGGATCCGACAATAGATGTGAAAGCGGCTTTGTGGATGTATGATGCCCTGGGTACCCCCGAAGACAGGAAGGTAAAAATTGCATTCCCCAATGCCGGCGCCCATGTGATTGCCTGTGAACTAACCTCCGGTTCTTTCCGGGAAGTTGAAGAGGAAACTTTTACTTTTTTCAGGGAGATGATTTTGAAGTAAGACGGGGAAAGAGAAAAATTATTTAAGATTTCTGATTTACGATTGGGGTGTAGATTTAACCCAAAAGGAGGTTTTTAAAATCAAAAATCAAAAATTACACAAATGAGTCCGTCCCAGTGTGTAATTTTTTTGATCAGATAATTTGAATTAACCAGTCTGAAAGTCTTTTAGACCCGGGAATAATAGGGACGGGAAGCAAAGAAAAGAGAAAAAAATCTTTTGAATAGACAAAAGTGTTAAAAAAAATCGTTATGTTTGCGTATAGTATAAAATGCAACATAGATAATGAACGACGTCAGAGAATTGGTATCCTATTTGAGTAGGGCCGAAAGAGGCTATACCAAAGTTTTAAACAGGGCTTTTCAGAAAGCAGGTTATGATCTTAGTCGGGAGCAGTTTGAATTGCTTCAGGTGTTGTGGGAAGAAGACAATGTCAACCAGCAGACGATTTCCAGACGGTTGCAGAAGGATAAGTATAATGTGACCAAGTTACTGAATACCTTGACAAAAAGAGGTTTTGTACAGCGTAAGATGAGCCAGGAGGATCGTCGGAATAACTTTGTGGTGTTAACGGAGAAGGGACAGGAAGCCCGTAAGGCTTTGATTGGCGTGGAAGAGCAGGTGCATGCCGACCTTACTTTTACAATTGCTCCGCAGGAAATAAAATCCTGTGTATGGGTTTTACGGAAATTGACCGATTTGATGAATTAAGATTAATAACTACTTACTTATGAAATTTGGAGAATTACAACCGAAAGATTTATGGCATTATTTTGAGGAGATATGCCAGATTCCACGCCCTTCGAAAAAAGAAGAGAAGATCGCTGCCTATTTACTGAATTTTGCGAAAGAGCAGGGATTGGAAGCTAAAAAAGACGAAGCAGGAAATGTGTTGATTATAAAGCCGGCTTCGGCAGGTATGGAACAGACGCCTACCGTTGTATTGCAGGCGCATATGGATATGGTGTGTGAGAAAAATGCGGATACGGTTCACGATTTCGATAAAGATCCGATTCAGCCTTATATAGATGGGGAATGGGTAAAAGCCAAAGGGACGACTTTGGGGGCGGACGATGGGATCGGGATGGCTGCCCAGTTGGCGATATTGGCTTCGGATACCATAAAGCACGGACCGTTGGAATGCCTTTTTACCGTGGATGAAGAGACCGGTTTAACCGGCGCTTTTGCTTTAAAGCCGGGATTTTTTGAAGGAAGAATGTTGTTGAATCTGGATTCGGAGGATGAGGGGGAACTGTTTATCGGGTGTGCCGGAGGTATAGATACCGTTATCGAAATGCCGGTGGAAAAGGACGCTCCAATAGGAAGTGTATTTGCCGTAAAAATAACGGTGAAAGGTTTGCAGGGCGGACATTCCGGGGATGATATCAATAAAGGGAGAGGGAATGCCATCAAGATATTGAACCGCTTTTTATGGGATTTAAATCATAAATACGGTATTCGCATTGCTGATTTTTCGGGAGGTAACCTTAGAAATGCCATTGCCCGGGAAGCCAGTGCCGTCATTGTCTTTTCCGAAAAGTGTAAAGAGCAGGTACGGGTGGATTTCAATGTGTATCAGGCAGAGATGGAGTCGGTATGGAAGCTTACCGAACCCGGATTAAAGATGGAACTGGAATCGACGGATTTGCCGGAGCAGGTGTTGGTCCCGATTTATACTGCCCGGTTGTTGAATGCTTTGTATGCCTGTCCGCACGGGGTTTTCAGCATGAGTTACCGTATGCCCGGAATGGTGGAGACTTCCACGAATCTGGCGTCAGTGAAGATGCTGGATGACAACGTGCTTATTACAACTTCTCAGCGAAGTGATGTCGATTCGGAAAAAATGAATATCGCCCATATGGTTGCTTCTGTATTCAGTCTGGCCCATGCGAAAGTAACCCATGGAGAAGGGTATCCGGGCTGGGCTCCCAATCCGGATTCGGCTTTGTTGAAGATTGCCGTCGCATCATACCGGAAATTGTTCGGAAAAGAACCGATCGTTCGTTCCATTCATGCCGGTTTGGAATGTGGCTTGTTTTTGGAAAAATATCCGGATATGGATATGATTTCGTTCGGTCCTACATTGAGAGGTGTTCATTCTCCGGATGAGAAAGTAAATATTGCAACGGTGGAGATGTGGTGGCGGCATTTGATCGATATTCTGGAACATATCGGAGAAAATTGAGGGTAAGGACATGTCGAAAAAATTGGAAAAATACGATCGGCTATACGAGCAGATCAAGCAATATATCGTAACGACCGAAGATATCTGGGCCCGTTTGGCGACGATGGAAGCCGTGTTGCATCATAAAATGCAGACTTTTTTCTGGACCGGTGTTTATGTATTGGTGGATGACGAATTGCTTGTACGTTCTTATCAGGGACCTGTAGCCTGTCAGAAATTGCGCCATCATACGGGGGTATGCTGGGCAGCCGTGAGTTCCGGGAAAACAGTTATTGTTCCCAATGTGGAAGAATTTCCGGGACATATAGCCTGCAATTCGGCTTCGAAAAGCGAGATTGTCATCCCGTTACGGGACAGGGAAGGTAAAGTATTCGGGTGTCTGGACGTCGACAGCGACCGGCCGGATGCTTTCGATAAAGAGGATGAGCAGGGATTGTGTAAAATCCTGTCTTTATTGTATAGTAATTAATTTTGTGTTAAAAAAAATTAATGCTGCTTTGAATTTTTTATTGACATTATTACCTTAGTTGCCACAAAGGAAAAATACAAATTCGTTAAATACAAAAGAGAAAAATTATGAGAAAAACAGTATTGTTACTTTTGATGAGTTTTATGGCTTTAGGAGCTTTTGCCCAGGATCCCGGTGCTACTGAAAAGAATGCAGGAAACGCTGCCTGGAAGGCTAAAAATTATGCAGAGGCTTTTACGAATTTCGAGAAGTATCTGCAGATCGTAAATTTTAGCGATAAGGCTTATATTTATAATGCGGCTGTTGCTGCAAGCAAAATGAATAATTATGCTGCTGCCGAGAAATATTTTGAGATGGCCATAAAAAAGAATTATAAAGTGGCCAATTCTTATTTGGGTAAGGCTCAGGCTGAAGAGGACCTGAAAAAAGAAGGCGAGATGCTGGCCACATTGGAAGAGGGATTAAAAGCTGTTCCGGGAAATGTGAAATTGGAAAGTATGTACGGTTCTTATTATCTGAAAAAAGGAGTGGAAGCTCAAAAAAACAATAATCTGGAAGCTGCTGCTGCCGATTATGTGAAAATTACCAATCTTACCAATGTAGACCTGAAATCAAAAGCATTTATGGCTTTGGCTTCTTTGTATTTTAATAACGGTGCCGCTATTTTACAGAAAGCTTCTCCGATTGCCAATACAGAGAAAGAAAAATATGCATCAGAAAAAGAAAAAGCTTTAGGAAATTTCAAGAAAGCGTTGGATTATGTCAATCAGGCCCTCAAACTTTCTCCCGAAAGTACGGATGTAAAAGAATTGGCGAAACAGATCAAAGATGCTATGAAATAACAGACTCGGGAATAAAATAAAAAGAGCAGATTTTCGGGTCTGCTCTTTTTTATTTGTGTCTTATTCGACGATGGTTACCCGGTTAAGCGGGTTGCTGTCGAACATATTGGCGACACCGCCTTTGGCTTCTACTTTCAGTTGATTCGGATTAACACCGTAATCTTTGGTCAGGATTTTGAATACATTCTCGGCGCGTTGACGGCTGAGTTGCATGTTGAATTCAGGTGTTCCGGTTGCTTTATCCGCATATCCGATAATGGTATAGACTTTGTTCGGATTTTGCTTGATCGTTTCTGCTACATATTTCAGGTTGACTTTATCCCGGGCCGTAATATTGGCACGATTGATGGTGAAGAAAATAGCTAACGGAGCCATTACTGTTTCTTTTTCAACTTTTACGTCTTGTTTCATGGCTCTGGTACGGTCGAGATCTTCCAGTAATTTCCGGTTGTGCGCCTGTTGTTCGGCTAACTGAGCACGTGTTGCTTCCAGTTGTTGTGTTGTAGCAGCCAGAGCTATGTCTTCTGCCATAACAACCGGTTGCATGCTGCGTTGGAAGTGACGTTCGTTGAATTTGTAGGTAAAACCTGCAGTTACGCTTAAGATACCGTTGGCTCTCTTACCTCCCGGTTCACCGGCAAATTTCTTTTCAAATACCGAACCGCGGATTTCTACGTTCAGGTCAAAAGCATCGGAAAGACGCATTTTGTTGATCAAACCTGCATTTGCCGTGAATACATTGTTACTGGCAGAACGACAAGCATGCATGATACCGAATCCTAAATAAGGAACGGCTTCGTAAAAACGATCCGTACGATAGCCGCCGATCCAGTTAGAAAGGTTCAAAAGCACGTCTCCGTGAACATTGAACTGTTTCCAGTTTTGTTTGTACAAACCGTCTTTGTCGGGACTGCCTGTTACATACATGTTATTGGGATCATAGGTGAATCCTTTTAATGTAAAACCACTTACCTGGGCACGTAAGCCGATGGTAGGTACGAGCCATTTACCTATGGAAAAATCGAAAGACGGAGCAATGCGTTTCCCGAATTTACCCTGGGAGTCATTTTGTCCGAAATAAACCTGACCTCCTGCACCGATGGATATAAACCAATTGTCCCAGAAACCATTGGTTACATAGCCACTCCAGGAAGTGTTCCTCTCCTGTACCACTATTTCAGTACTTTCCTGCGCGAATGACAACAATGGTACCCACGCGATTAATAACATTACTAGTTTCTTTTTCATCTTTTTTCGTTAGTTTAGTTTTCAGTTATAACGTTACGGTAATTTCAAGGGTTTCTTTCTTTAACTAATTTTTCTTTGTGATCTGTTTCCTGTTTTATTGTTTTAAATCCGTTGACTTATTTCCCTTTTTCGTAAATACCTTGAATTTAGTTCTTTAAATTTTTGAAATGTATGACTATTCTAAAGGTCTGTTCTTGTTGTAAAATGTCAAAGAACCCGAATTCAAAAGAGTTACGGGATTTTTTCAGATAAGTTTTAATAAATGACCCAATTTTTGATTTACGGTTATAAAAAATCGATAAATGATAACCGATATTGGTAATTCAGATGTTTATCTCTCCCTGAATAATTAAAAATTTAAAGTTTAGACCTGCTTTTTGCCGATAGTAATTCTTTTATATTTTGACTTGTTTCGGGCTGAAAACAATAAATAAAATTTGAAAACTTTTTTGGTTTTTAAAGTTTTCGGGTTACCTTTGTGCGGTTCAAAAAATAAGGTATATGGATGCAGAACTGGAACAAAGGATTGTAAAGCGTGCTTCTGAACTTTTTCTGATGCACGGGATTAAATCGATAACGATGGATTTTATTGCGGGGGATATTGGAATTTCTAAACGTACATTGTATGAAGTTTTTAGGGATAAAGATGCCTTGCTGTTGAAAACTTTGGCATATCAGGAGGAGAAAAGCAGGGAAGAGCGGGATAAACTGGCGCTTACCTGTACGAATCCGTTTGAATTGGGATTGAAGGAATTTGCCCGGATATCGCAAGCGATACGGCGGGTAAACCGGAATTATATGCGTGATTTACAGAAATACCATCCGAAGGTACTTCCTTATCTGGAAGCTAACCGGAAATCGAATACGGAGGGGTTGATACGTTTGACGGAGGAGGGGATTCGGGAAGGGTATGTGCGTCCGGAACTGAACGGTCGTTTGTTGGCATTGATTTTGCAAGCGCAATTCGAAATCCTGATGAATTTCGAAAAAATCGAAGAATACAACTTTTCGTTTTCGGAGGTGTTTGAAACAATTGTTATAAATTTTGCCAGGGGTATGGCGACTCAGAAAGGTTTGGAGCTGGTTGACAATTATTTGAGTAAGAAGAATGAATAAATGTTTGAAATAATTTAAAAATTATGCGTGGTAAATTAGTATTTGGGTTGATGTGTGCGGCTTGTATTGTGTCGTGTAAACAGCCGGAAGTGAAGGAAAGCGGTCCTCGTCCGGTAAAAGTGACGAAAGCACTTCCTTTGAATGTGGTGGAAAAATCTTTCAGTGGTGTCGTTTCTCCGGATCAGTTCAGTGATCTGGCTTTTAAGATGTCGGGACCGTTGATTGCCCTGAATGTCGAAGAAGGGCAGCGGGTGAAGAAAGGACAGGTTGTTGCCGTGTTGGATCCTTTGGACTTCCGTCTACAGTATGAAGCTAAAAAGTCTTCATATATGACGGCTAAATCTCAGATGGAGCGGTCGGAAAAACTGATTAAAAAGCAGGCGATTTCGCACCAGGATTATGAGTCGACACAGGCCAGCTATGCCAATGCAAAGGCGGCTTATGAAAATGCAAAGAACATATTGGACGAGACAAAACTGCTGGCACCTTTCGACGGTTTTATTCAGAAAAAATATGTGGAAAATTATCAGAAAGTGCAGGCAGGCCAGGGAATCGTATGTTTGATCAATCCGAATAAGTTATTGGTTAAATTTACATTGCCGGAAAATAATATGCAGTATTTGCTCGCTTCGCCCCAAATTGCCGTGGAATTCGAAAATTACCGCGGAAGATTCTTTAAGGCGAAAGTGAAAGAGTATATCGAAGCTTCTCCCGACGGTTCGGGAGTTCCCGTATCTCTCTATGTAGACGATCCGGATTTCAATCTGAATGATTACAAAGTCGCTACCGGTTTTTCTTGCCGTGTGGTGTTGAAAATATCCCGGGAGGGATATGCAAATTATGTGCAGGTGCCTTTGACATCCGTTTTTATGGATCCCCGGACGAAAGAGAAACGGGTGTTCGTATATAACGATGCGGCCGGTAAAGTGGAGCAGCGTGTAGTGAAGGAAGGCGGATTGGTGGATAAAGATATGATTATTATTACAGAAGGACTGAATCCGGATGAAAAAGTGGTGATTGCGGGGACGACCCGTTTGATAGACGGACAGCCGGTAAATGTGTTAACAGAATAAGAGCAGCATATGAATCTTCCAAAATATTCACTAGAGCATACGAAAGTAGTGTATTTTTTTCTGATTATCATGCTGATCGGAGGTACCATTTCGTTTTTTAAATTGCCTAAAAAAGAGGACGCACCTTTTGTTATCAAACAGGCGGTGCTGATCACCCAGTATCCGGGAGCTACGGCTTCGGAAGTGGAAAAATTGATAACCGAACCCATCGAACGGGAAATCCAGTCGATGTCGGAAGTAAAACAGATCAAATCCGAATCGTATTACGGAATTTCTAAAATCAGCATCGAGTTGAAACCGACCATTAAACCAGAGCGTATGCCTGTGAAATGGGATGAGTTGAGGCGTAAGGTGTTGAATATCCGTCCGAAATTACCCCAGGGGGCTTCGGATATTACCGTCAGCGACGATTTCGGGGATGTGTACGGTATTTATTATGCGCTTACCATCGATGAGGGCTTTTCGTATAAAGAGTTGCGGGACTGGGCGCAGAGAATAAAGACGGAATTGACCCCGATTGAAGGGGTACAAAAGGTTCAGTTGTTCGGGGAACAGACAGAGGTTGTGTATGTACGGTTTTCCGTACCCAAATTGTCTGCTCTCGGGCTCGATCCCAACCTGATCGCCCAGACTTTACAGACACAGAATTTGCAGGTAAATACGGGGGAAATCAATGCCGGGAGCTTCCAGTTAAAGATTGTGGCCGACGGTACTTATAAAGATCTGGACGATATTCGCAATCAGTTGATTATTACAAAGGAAGGTAATGAGGTGCGGTTGGGGGATATAGCTACCGTTGAAAGGGGGTACCTCGATCCGCCTTCCAATCTGATGCGGGTGGACGGTAAACGGGCTATCGGCATCGGGGTCGCTTCCGGGGCTGAGGATAACGTAGTTGCTGTCGGGGATTTGGTGGCCGGACGTTTGCATTTGTTGGAGAAATTAATACCCGTCGGCATGGATGTGGTGTCGATTTATCCGGAGAATGTAATCGCCCGGGAAGCGAATAACGGGTTTATCCTGAATCTGATCGAATCTTTATTGATTGTTGTCGCTATTATATTTATCGTGATGGGAGCCCGGGCCGGTATGCTGATCGGGAGTTCTCTGTTGTTTTCAGTGACGGGCACCTTGTTGATTATGTTGTTTCTGGGAGTAGGCCTGAACCGTACTTCTCTGGCTGCGTTTATCATAGCCATGGGTATGCTGGTTGACAATGCCATTGTGGTGACCGACAATGCCCAGATCGGAATCAAACGGGGCATGTCCAGATACAGAGCTTTGATCGCAGGGGCTACGGGACCTCAATGGGGACTGCTCGGTGCGACTTTTATTGCAGTTTGTTCTTTTTTACCGATGTTTCTGGCTCCCGATTCCGTGGCTGAAATCGTAAAGCCTTTATTTATCGTGTTGGCCGTATCTCTCGGACTTAGCTGGATATTGGCATTGACCCAGACACCGACTTTCGGGAATTTCATATTGAAAGAGAATACCTCTGAAGTAAAGTCCGATCCCTATGATACGAAATTTTATCACAGGTTCGAAGGAGTATTGCATAAATTGATTCATCATCGCTTTATAACTTTGTTTACGGTTATTGCAGTGTTGATATTTTCTTTGGTTGTTATGGCTTTGATGCCGCAGAGTTTCTTCCCTTTGATGAATAAACCGTATATGCGCGCCGATCTGATATTTCCGAATGGCTACGGTATACGGGATGTGGAACAGAATGTGTTTCAGATAGAAGAATACCTGAAACAGGATCCGAAGGTGAAGTCCTTTTCCGTGACGATGGGGAGTTCGCCTTTGCGTTACTACCTGGCCAGTTCTTCTTTCGGACCTATTCCCAATTTTGCCAATGTGCTGATAGAAACACACGATCCGAAAGATTCCCCTGCTATGGAGCAGGAGTTTTACGATTATATGCTCCGCAATTATCCGAATGTACTGACCCGTTCGTCTTTGTTCATGTTGTCGCCCGTGCCGGAGGCGACGATTGAAATCGGATTTATCGGAGAAAATATCGATACCCTGGTGGCCTTGTGTGAGAGGGCGAAAGCTATCGCCCGTGAATGCGACGAGGTGATGGAAGTGAGGAGTAGCTGGGGAACACCTGTACCTGTATGGAAACCGATGTTCTCGCAGGAAAAAGGGTTGCGTTTGGGGATTACCCGTCAGCAGGTGGCGTATTCCTTGAAAGCGGCTACCAATGGAGTTCCTTTGGGCGAATACCGGGAAGGTGATGTATTTATGCCGATTCTGATGAAAATATCCGATCAGGATTCCATAAATCCGCAGGATATACGTACGTTACCTGTGTTCAGTTCAAAAGGGAAGTCGATAAAAGTGGAACAGGTGACCGATAATTTTAAATTGGAATACGATTATAGCGTTATCAAACGGTACAACCGGGAACGTTGCCTGATGATGCAATGTGATCCGAAACGGGGAGCGAATGCGATGGCTGCTTTTCAGCAGGTGCTGACCAGTGTACAAACTCAGGTACAGATGCCTGAGGGGTATAAGATGAAATATTTCGGAGATCAGGAACAACAGGATACTTCGATGGCTGCTTTGGGAAAAAATATTCCGTTGATGTTTTTGTTGATTTATCTTACCTTATTATTACTGTTTCCTAAAAATTACCGGAGTCCGGTTGTGATTATGCTGATGTTGCCTCTGATTTTTATCGGCGTGGTGTGGGGATTGATCGGATTCGGCAAATCGATGGACTTTTTTGCCATGCTGGGATTATTGGGGTTGATCGGTATGAATATCAAGAATGCGATTGTACTGGTGGATCAGATCGGAATAGAACTCGAATCGGGTAAAGAACCGGTACAGGCTGTGGTACAGGCAACGAAAACCCGTATTGTGCCGGTGACGATGGCGTCGGGTACGACGATTCTGGGTATGTTGCCCTTGTTGTGGGACGCTATGTTTGCCGGGATGGCTGCGACGATTATGGGGGGGCTGTTTGTGGCGACAATGCTGACTTTGTTTGTTTTGCCGGTAACCTATTGTATTTTTTATAAGATACGTATTGACCGGTAATTGATTATAGATTGTTGATTTGCGATTTTTGGCAGTTGGCTGTAGAAGTGACTGATAATAGGTTGTTGATCGTAAATTGAAAATTAGAAATATAATAAATGTAACGTATGAAAAAATGGATCATATACAGTTGTTGCTGGCTGGGCGGTTTACCGCTGGCTGCACAGACAACTTCGCTGACAGTTGGTGAGTACAGGCAAAAGGTACTGAATTACAGCCAGCAGATCAAGCAGAGTGCCGAACAGCGCATAGCTATGCAGGAAGCGATGAAGACGGCTAAAACGGCTTATCTGCCACAGGTGAATGTTTCTGGGAATGTACAATACCGTATCAATGACTACGATATGGATTTCGGCGGAGTCAAGGTTCCGATGGCGAACGAAACTTACAGTGTCGAAGCCGGATTGACACAGACCTTATATGGCGGCGGGGCTGTCCGGAACAGCTATAAGGCTGCCGAGGTACAGAAAAATATAGCCGAGAAAGCGGAAGAACTGACCGTCGATAATATCCTGTATGCCGCCGATGTTAATTATTGGTCGACGGTGGCCAAGAAAGACCTGTACCGGGTTATGAATCAGTATGTGAAGATTATCGGAGAACTGGAGAAGGTGCTGACGGACCGTTTTAATGACGGATATATCAGCAAAACCGATCTTTTGCAGGTACAGGCCCGTTTAAAGGATGCTGAGTTGCAGAGAAGTAATGCTTTTAAACAATTTCAGGTGGCCTTGCAGAATCTGAATGTATTGATGGGGGAGTTACCGATGAATGAGGTTTATATTACCGACAGTATCAGTATGTTGCTGGCACTGCCTCCTCAAATCGGAGCGGAAGCCGCTTTTGAAAACCGGCCCGAATATACGATTGCCGGGTTGAATATTGAATATCAGAAGCGGCAGGTTAATCTGACCCGTAGCAAATATTTGCCCTCCCTGGCGGTTGGATTAAAGGAAAACTGGGGCACACAGATGCTGAATATCGACGGTTCGACAATGTGGAATACGGTTGCTTTTGCTTCGGTGAGTATTCCGGTTTTCCAGTGGGGGGCTCATCGTAAAGAGGTGAATGTACAGCGGGCCATGTTGCATAGCAAGGAGTATGACCTGCAAATTACAAAGGATCAGATTACCCTGGAAGTCAGTAATGCCTGGACAAACCTGACCGAAAATACAAAACAGATAGCGGTGGCTGAAGAAGCCTGCCGGATAGCAGAAGAAAACCTGGAGTTGAATACGTTCAGCTATACGGAAGGAAAATTGCCGATTATCGATGTGCTTTCGGCACAGGTGACCTGGATTCAATCATATAGCAGTTTGATTCAAACCTGGCTGCAACAGAAAGTTTCCCTGGCAGATTATAACAAAGCTATCAGTCATTGATACCGGCGCTGGATGTCGTGTAAATCGGGAAACGGATTATTCAATAGTAAAGACACAGAGGATTACTTCTGTGTCTTTACTGATTTTATTCTATATTTGTTTTTTAGAGCAAATAAATTGTAAACCATGAAAAAGCAGTATCTGTCGGTCATCCTTATGATCGGTTTGTCGATTGTATTTTCGGACTCTTTTGCCGGGCGGAAAAAAGTGGGACTGGTGTTGAGTGGAGGCGGGGCGAAAGGAATAGCCCATATCGGAGTAATCGAAGTGTTGGAAAAAGCCGGAATCCCTATTGATTATGTGGTCGGTACCAGTATGGGATCTATTGTTGGCGGATTGTATGCCATCGGTTATACCGGAGAGGAACTGGATACGCTGGTGCGGCAACAGGACTGGACTTTTTTGTTGAGCGATAAGGTGAAGCGGGATTATCTGCCTTTTATGGAAAAGGAAGCTACAGAAAAATATGTTTTTTCTTTTTCTTTCGGTAAAGGGAAGGAAAGGCGTGTTCCGGCCGGGTTTGTTGCCGGGCAGAACGTTTACAATCTTTTTACAGATTTGACATTGGGATATCATGATTCGTTGGATTTTAACCGGTTGCCCATTCCTTTTGCCTGTATTGCAGCAAATATCGTAGACGGACAGGAGGTGGTATTGAATAAGGGGAATCTGGTGCAGGCGATGCGGGCCAGTATGGCGATTCCGGGCTTTTTTACTCCGGTACATCTGGATAGTATGGTATTGGTGGACGGCGGTATTGTCAACAATTTTCCGGCAGATGTAGCCAAGGCTATGGGAGCAGATATCATTATCGGAGTGGATGTACAGGCTGACTTGCGGAAGAGCGATAAGTTAAATACTTTTCCGGAGGTGATGGGACAGTTGATTAATCTGATGTGTTTAAATAAGTTCGAAGAAAATTATGCATTGACGGATTTGTATATAAAGCCGGATATTAATGAATATTCGGCTGCCAGCTTTAATCCGCAGGCCGTTGATACGCTGATTGTCAGAGGCAAGAGGGCTGCCGAGGCGCAGTGGGAAAAGCTGATGGCTTTGAAGAAGGAAATCGGAATAACGGAGGAGGTAGTACGGAAACCCAGGCAGATACAGGAAGATACCTTTTTTATACGTTCGATCGTGCTGAAAGGGGTATCCGAAGACGAGGCCAAACGATTGCGCCGGAATATCCGGATACAGGAAAATGAAGGGATTACCCTGACCGGGTTGCATAGAGCTATCGCTTCTCTGTATGGGACAAAAGCTTTTTCCGGAGTAACCTATCGTTTGCTCGGGGGGCCGGAATACGTTCTGGAATTGTTGCTGACGGAAAAGCATATGGATGTTGTGAATCTCGGTTTCCGTTTCGATACGGAAGAAATGGCTGCTATTTTATTGAATACCAAATTCAATTATAAAGCTTTGGGAGGGTCCAAGTTTTCTCTGACTGCCCGTTTGAATAAAAATCCTTATATCCGATTGGACTATGCTTTGGAAAATCCTTTTTTACGGCGTTTGAATCTGGCTTATATGTTTCGGTACAATGATTTTAATCTGTATGACAAAGGAAGTAAAAGTAACAGCATTACTTACCGCTATCATTTGGGAGAAGCCAGTTTGTCCGATCTTTATTTCCGGAATTTCAAATTCCAGGTGGGGGTGCGGTATGAATATTTCGATTATGATCCTTTTTTATATAAGGAGGATAGTCAGGGTACGGATGCCATATCGAAAGGATACATTAGCTATTTTGCCTTGGCTCATTTGGAAACGTATGACAGAAAATATTATCCGACCCGGGGATTGTCTTTTGAGGCTGCTTATTCGTTGCATACCGATAATTTTGTCCGGCTGGACGGACATGCTCCCTGTTCGGCTTTGAGTGCCGGATTCACGGGTGTCGTATCGCTTTCCAACCGTTTTAAGATGTTGCCTTCTGTATACGGGCGTGTGTTGATCGGTAATTACGTGCCTTATCCTTATCTGAATTACATGGGAGGGCAGGTAGAAGGCCGTTATATGGCACAGCAGCTTCCGTTCGAAGGTATCAGCCATATCGAAGTCTTTGAAAAATCATTGATGGTGGCCAGGTTGCAATTCCGTCAGCGTATGGGAAGCCGCCATTATCTGTTTGTGACCGGAAATTTTGCTTTACAGAACGATAATTTTTTCGATATCCTCGGTGACCGGGGGATCTGGGGCGGAAGTGTGGGTTATTCTTATGATACGGCTGTCGGGCCCATCGGTTGCAGTTTCAATATGTCCGATTATACCGATAAGCTGGGTTTCTATTTTAATCTCGGGTATTATTTTTAAACAGGTCGAAACCTGAAATTGTGAATTTCCGGCCCTTTTTTCTTAAGAAAAAAGGGCCGGATTTATATTGATAAGGTTTTTGTTAAAAATGCATTTGATAATCAGATTGTTATAAGTGAAGTGATAAGGTTTTTGTTTTTGCCTGTCTGAATTTTTTTGGCTTTTGTACTTTAAATTTAGTACAGAAAAACCGGTTATCATGAATTATGCAGCTTTTGTGTTGTTCCGGTTGAATAACGGATGTGTCGCGTGATAAACGAAATAAGATAGGTTATTTGCCTTATTGTTCGAATTGTCTGACAATGCTTGATCTATTTTTTGTATTATTTATTAAATCTTTTCAATTATGAAAACTTTGGGACTTTTTACGTGTGCTATGTTATTGTTCTGCCGGGGGTATGGACAGCAGTTAAACCAATTGTACGATCTGCCGAAAATCCAGCAGGATAATCTTTCGTTACCGACCCCTGAGCCGGCTCAATTGATCCGTTATGTGGACTATCCGGTGTCTTACAGTACGGGTATACCGGAAATATCGGTTCCGCTTTATACTGTAAAATTGCGGGAACTGTCATTGCCGTTGAGTTTGTCTTATCATGCGGGAGGTATTAAAGTGGAGGATGTTTCAGGTAATACGGGATTGGGGTGGAGTCTGGTGGCGGGAGGTGTGATCAGTCGTGTGGTCAACAACCAGCCTGATGATACCCGTTCTTTCGATTTGCGGGATCAGATCAGTATTATAAACCGGCAGGAGCATACATACCTGAAACAGGTGTTGCGGCATGAAAAAGAGGCTGGTTACGACCGGTATTATTACAATTTTCCGGGAGGAAGCGGTTCGTTTATCTATGATGTCAATACGAAACAGATTACCGAGATTCCGGTTACCGATAATAAAATAGAAGTATTATCGGTACCTTCGGCGGTCTATTCCAAATTCAATTTTAAAATAACGACACCGGACGGTACAGCGTATTATTTTACGGAAACGGAAGGGATCGGGAAACGAAATCCGGTAGCGACTTCAATGACCAATTTATATGTGAATACGGATTACAGGACTACTTCGAGCTGGTATCTGACAAAAATCGAAACGTTTAATAAAACGGAGACCATCGAATTTGTTTACCGGAATGTAGGCCAGTGGTCGCGTAGTTTACCGGTCAATACGATATCCGGTTCGGCAAGCGCGGCTTTAGGGGATGTCCCGGTGGGGGATTATTCCCCGGACATATTGGGTTGGAGTTCCGTGGAATATTTCGATTGTAAGGTGTTATCGGAAATACGCTATAAAGGAGGGAAGGTTGTATTTACACATATGCAGGACCGCACGGATAACGGCCTGAAAGCCCGGTTAAGCCGTATGGATGTATATGCTGGTTCGGTTTTACGGCAGTATGCCGTGTTTCAGAATCAGAACAGTTATTTCGGAGACGGGCGTTTGCGTCTGGCGGGAGTGACGGTTTACGGTTCGGACGGTAGTGTTGCCGATCGTTACGGTTTTAAATATATAGATGAAAGTGTAACTATCTCTTCCCGTTTTGCCCAGGATTTTTTTGGGTATTACACAGCTTCCAAGACCCAGAATCTGACTTTTCTGAATACCGGCAGTGTGCGGATCCCCGGGAAATACGATTATTCTTTTTCCGATGCGGAAAGGTATTCTTTGAAACGTATTACGAATGCGACGGGCGGGTATACGGAGTTTGTCTATGAAGCGAATCAGCATGATGAACCGGTCATCGGTCCGGTATCTATCGGTGTCCGGATCAAGGAAATCGGTCAGTATGAATCGGACGGAACCTTATTACGCAAACGGAGTTTCAATTATTACGACAGTTTCACGTCGATAGATTTTACAAAAGTTAATGCCAGTTGCTTTCTGACTCAAAGCGGGATAAAAAGTGTCGGTACCATTTTTGAACGGGTTATGGTGTCGCAATCGAATTCTTATTCTTCGGGCAGTGTTTTGCCCGGCTTATCCCTGGAAAATGCCCGGGTATATTACGGGCGGGTATCGGAATTGACCACCGGAGCCGGAAGCGGGGATACGATCCGGACGGATTACGAATACAACCCGCGTTACGGACGCAACCATTTCGTTTATGCCGGATGGCCGCATGTACCTTCCTATCCGTTCGAAGGATCTGAAGACCGGCGGTATCTGGGGAGCGGTTTCGGTTGTTCCCTGGCTTCCCAGTGCGCTCCTTATAAGTTACAATTTATACCGGGATATTTTCTGGAATCGAATTGGGCTTACGATAAACTTATCCGGCGTACAATGTATAAAAAAGAAAACGGAATCTTTAAACCGGTGGAGATAGAAACCCATGAATACGAGAAATTCGATTTGAAAGAATTGCAGGTAGGACTTTATGTACAAGGTATCGTTTACACGATACAGGACCGGACCAATGGGCAGTATTCGGAAGATTTCAAAAGCGTAAATGATTTCTTTTATTTCGATGTAAATCTTTACAACGGGTATTGCAAGTTGAAATCGACGACGAAAAAGCAGATTTTCGGGAGCGATACGCTGCGGGAACGCTGGGACTATGCATATTATACCGTTTCGCCCCAAAAGAATCCGGGTACTCCGATTGCCGAAACAGACCCTTTTGCCAATTATACGCCTTTGGTGCCGGAGAACCCCGGAATCGACCGGCCTATAGATACTTTACATCCGGTTACTCCTGAGCGTCCGAAGGATCCGACCGATCCCGGCGATCCGGGAACGTCCCTATTGATGTCGGTCCGGAGCGCCGGTTCGATCGACAGACCGCTTATTCCCGATACAATACAGCTTGCCGATATCGGTAATTCGGCATTGTTGCGGAGTGAGTCTTATACCTGTAACGGCAAGACGTACAAACGGGAATATACGTATGCAACCGATTTTTATCTGATCGGTGCTCATAATTTGTCGGCTTTGAAAGAAGAAAAGTTTTCTATCGACGGAGTGAAAAAAGCGGCTGTTACCTATAATTATACGCAAGTAGCCTGCGGTGGTAAGACAATAACCGTGCCGTCTACGGTCTATCGTCAGGTGGAAGACGTCGAAACCGACCGTAAAACCGTCACTGCTTATGACGTGAACGGTTGTCCTGCCAGTATGACCAGGACGGGAGAGCCTGTGACCTGTTATCTGTGGAGTCATAACGGGCTGTATCCGGTCGCCGAAATTAAGAATGCGTCTTATCCGGCGGTGGTTTCAGCAATGGGAGGTACTTCCGTTGTAAACGCGATGGCGATGGCTGCCGAACCGACGGCAAGCGATCAGAATCGTTTGGAAGGTCTGCGTGCGGCTTTACCGGGAGCTTTGGTCACCTTGTATACTTATCTTCCTTTTACCGGTCTGACGTCGGTTACCGATCCTTCGGGCCGGAAACAGATGTATGGTTATGATTCCTGCGGACGTTTGTTATCGGTGAAAGACGAGGACGGGAATATTGTGGAACAATATGAATACCATTTAAAAGAATAGGGGATTGCCTTCACAGGGGAGAACTTTTTTGAGATTATCGGAATTTTTTTCATTTAATATTTTATCGTTATGAAAATCGTTTTTTTTCTGTTTTTTTTGTTTCGGGGCTTTTGGGTGCTGGCTCAAACCGATCTTGAGCCTCTTCCGTTGCATACGATAACGCCTTCTGCCGATCGCAATTATACGATCCGTTATCGTCCGCATTTTGGGGTAACTTTTGTAAATCATCGTTTGGGTTTGTCGGGATCGGAAGCGACGATCAGCTATTTCGACGGGTTGGGGCGTTGTGTGCAGGTGGTGGAATCCGGAGCGAATCCGGGCCGTCAGGATTTGATTACACCCGTTTCACCTGATTTCTACGGGCGTGAAGAGGTAAAATCCTATCTTCCTTATGCAGGCGGTACGGATAAGGGGATTTACAATACCGGTGCACAATCGGCGCAAAACAACTATTATGGTGGACTATACGGTTCTTCGGGCGGTAATGCTTACGCGTACAGTGAGCGCCGTTACGAGGAATCGGGTGCCGGTCGTTTGCTGGAAAGCAGCCGGCCCGGAGCCCCCTACCGCTTGTCCGGCGGGCATACGGTTCGTTACAATTATAGCTTGAACAGCGGAAATGAGGTCCGCCGGTATGTTTATGCTAACGGCAGTGTGAGTAGCCCGGGGTATTTTGCTGCCGGCACATTGTACCGTCAGGAAATATCTGGAGAAGATAACCGCCGTCGCATCGTATTTACCAATTTTCGGGGCGATGCGGTACTGGAGCGCTGTTATGCTTCTTCCGGGGAAGCTTTGGATACCTATTACGTTTATGATGTGCTGGATCGTCTGGTTTGTGTGATTCCACCGATGCTCGGAGGTAGTGCCGTAATCTCTTCTGCTTCTTTATCGGCCTATTGTTACCGCTATAATTACGATAAGCGGGGAAATATTACGGAGCGTATGCTTCCCGGTGTGGTGACGGAAAAGATCGGTTACAATGCTGCCGGACTTCCTGTCAGCCGTGACCAGGGAGACCGGCATTTTATGTTGAGTTATGATAACCATAACCGTCTGTTACAAGAGTCGTACCGTTACGGCAGCGGTAGCAGTATTGTACTGACGGAGCGTTGTTACGACAGTTATCCCCCGGTAAATGGATTGGGGTTTGTGGCTGCTACAGGCTATGCTTCGGCTTATGACAGTCGTGTAGTGGGGTTACAGACGTATGAGAAAGAGCGGATACTGTCCGGTAACAGTGTCTCGGAACCGGGGCTTTCGGGACGTTATATCGAGCGTTGTTTTTATTACGATAGTAAAGGACGTTTGATACAGCGTGTTGAGAAAAACCATTTGGGCGGAGTGAGCCGTTATCATTATGCCTATGATTTTGTGGGTAATGTGACCTCGGAATGTGAAACTCATACCGTCGGTGGTGTTACCACAAATTTGGAGAAAGTCAATAACTATGACCATGTAAGTCGTTTGCTTTGTTGCAAGGTATACCTGAACGGAGTATATAAAGGCAAGGTGGATTATGAATACGACGCATTGGGTCGATTGTCTGTCCGCCGTTACGGGGAGAATGCGGCGACGGAAACCCTGTCATATGATATACGCGGCCGTTTGACGGAACAGGGTTCTTCTTTTTTCCGTTTGGGATTGCGGTATGAGAATGCACAGAAAGGGCCGGGACTTTATGGGGGAGATATTTCGGAATGGAGTTGCCGTTACGGTAGCAAAGCGGAACAGTTGTATACGTTTTCTTATGACGGAGCCGGCCGATTTACCGGAGGTAACCATTACGAAAACGGTGTTTTGGTAAATAAATATGTGGAGCAGGGGATCGGTTATGATAAAAACGGCAATATATTATCATTGAAGCGTTACAGCAACGGTGTTCTGGTAGACAATCTGGCCTATAGCTACAACGGTAACAGCTTGTCCGGCCTGACGGAATCGGCCGTGGTCGCTTCGGGCGATATTTACGAGCGCAAGAATGTATCCGGCGGCAGCTATGACTACGACATTTACGGTAACCTGTCAAAAGACAGTCGAAAAAATTTGAATTTTGAATACAATATTTTAAATTTGTTACATAATGTCAGGGAAGGTAGTATAATTATGGCTGGTTATGAATACAGTTACGGCGGAGTTAAGTTAAAGGTATGGGGTAGTGACGGCAACGGTTATGCTTATGTGGGAAACCTGGTTTACCGGGTTACGGGTAGTTCTTTTGTTTTTGAAAGCGGTCTTTTCGGTGAGGGGGTAGTGAGCGGCAGCAGTATCTGTTATCATCTGAAAGATCATCTGGGCAGTATCCGCGCAATTGTCGACGGCAGCGGCCGTTTACTGGAAGAGAACGATTATTATGCCTTCGGTCATCGGCATTCCCGCAGCGAACAGGCACAGTCTTCCGCAAACCGTTTTAAATACAACGGCAAGGAATTACAGACGGTGGGTGGCCTGGGGTATCTGGACTACGGCGCCCGCATGTACGACCAGTCCTTAGGGCGGTGGTTTACGACGGACCCTTTGTCGGAAAAGTATTACGGTTTGAGTCCGTATGTATATTGTGGGAATAATCCGTTAAATATGATTGACCCGGATGGGAGAGCGGCAAGTCCGTATTATGATAGTGATGGATTTTTTTTAGGGACAGATGAGGAAGGATTTCGTGGAACAGTACGTATTGTCACAGGCCGAACAGCCGCTCCTAAGAGTAAGGAACGACTTAGTCCTCAGAATAGTAAGCCTTTGGAAAAGGTTTCTCTTTCGGCTAAATCCTATTCCCGTATATATACGGATATATTGAAACAATTGGGCTATGATGTATCACTGTTGGATGGCGGCGAGGTTGCCGTAAAAAATGGGGATGACACATATAATGATCCTTCTTCTAGTGTTGAATATGCTATAACGACATATATAGTCGGAAATAAAAATTTTCGCATATCTGTAGATCAGATGGATGACGGAGTACAACGTGATTTAAATACAGTCGAGCATATTGAAAATGTTTTGGGTGTACACGAATATACCGGACATGGAATAAGGAGATTCAGTAGAACAAAGAGAACTCATTATATGGCTTATGAATTGCAATTCAAACACGCTTCGTGGAAACATTGTACCCCTCTGTTTCGTGGAGAAATGTTGTCTAGATATTATGGTATAGTAAAAAAGGAGAACCCGGACCGTTATCGTCAGATGCGTCCTTTAATTTTAAAATATTGGTATAAATGAACAGATTTCTTTTTTTTATAATTTTTGGAATGCTTTTTGGTTTTCACGGATGTCGTAAGCCGGAGTCTTTGGTTGATAAGATCAATATCCGTATAGATCGAGTCTATTCGGATCAATATCCGGATAAATATTATCCATTGGGAGAGAGTTTTATGGGATTTCTTTTTTTGGATATCACCATAGAGAATCATAGTGATAGTGTTGTGCGTATTTTTATGCGGGAATATCCGGAAGATCCTAGCATTCCTAGCAGGCATCCTTCCCGCTTGAACGGAGCTTATGGTATATATCAGGGTGATACGCTTGAAATGGAAGCTCATCGTATTTTAAATATTCCTCCCCATAGTTTTGAAACGCGTCAGTTTATGTATGGAAACGATTGGCTGGAATATCTCTATAACAGAGGCAATTATTCTACGATTCCTAATTTTATGGAAACGCTTTTTCGTAACAGTCATTTTTATTTTGTTATAAATGAACGTTACGTTCGTAAATTGGAACCTTCTCCCGATTTGAATATTGATTTTCTGGGTCGTCCAAATGAAGATGGGGAATGGATACATATAGCTCCTCGTCGTAAAGGGATATTGCATGATAAGCAATAGGTCATTTTTAATCTATTCCCGGCAGAATTTCTGCCGGGATTTTTTAATCTATATATTTTTTGGGTCTTTTCAAATAAATTTGAATTTTGAATATAATCTTCTACATTTGTTACACAATGTCAGGGAAGGTGGTACGATTATAGCTGGTTATGAATACAGTTACGGCAGAGTTAAGTTAAGGGTATGGGACAGTGACGGCAACGGTTATGCTTATGTGGGAAACCTGGTTTACCGGGTTAGAGGTAGTTCTTCTGTTTTTGAATGCGGTCTTTTCAGTGAGGGAGTGGTGAGCGGCAGCGGTATCTGTTATCATCTGAAAGATCATCTGGGCAGTATCCGTGCGATTATAGACGGCAACGGCCGTTTACTGGAAGAGAACGATTATTATGCCTTCGGTCACCGGCATCCCCACAGCGAACAGGCACAGTCTTCCGCAAACCGTTTTAAATACAACGGCAAGGAATTACAGACGGTCGGCGGCCTGGGCTATCTGGACTACGGCGCCCGCATGTACGACCAATCCTTGGGGCGGTGGTTTACGACGGACCCCTTGTCTGAAAAGTATTACGGTTTGAGTCCGTATGTATATTGTGGGAATAATCCGATAAATATGATTGACCCGGATGGGCGGGATGCGATTTATATTGCTTTTCCAAAATACAGAGCAAACGGAATTCCATTTACTGGACACGCAGGAGTTTTATTGATTGACAATAAAACAGGTCTGACAAAATACTATGAATATGGAAGATACGATAAAGAGGGTAAAGGCTTAGTAAGAACTGTTACAATTTCAAATGTCGTTATAGGAAAAGACGGAAAACCTACCATCGAAAGTTTAAACAAAGTAATGAAACAACTTTCTGATTAATCAGGACACGGTGGAGATATAGAGGGCGCTTATATTATAAGCGATAAATTCAAAGAAATGAATGACTACGCCAAAGGTAAAATGTCAGAAAACAGTGACCCAGATAGAAAAAAATATTCTATAATAAGTAATAATTGTGCAACTTTTGCTGAAAACGTTATTACGCAAGATAAAAGCGTTGATAAACCAAGTAGTATAATCAATAGTCCTGTAAATATTGTTGATGAGTATCAGGAAGAGGGAAATGCAAGAGTTCAATATAATGCTAAAACAAAAACTATTATAATCGGAACAGGCAATGAAAAAGATGCAAAAATTAAGATTAAAGATAATAAAGATTAAATTGTTATATTTTTTTGCAGGAATTATAATAGCTATTATTTGTGCGATTTTATTCTTTAATTGGAAGTTCAAGCAACCATGTGAAGAATGGAAAAAACCTGTAAATGTTCCTATTTCTGCTGTTTGGAAAGGCGGTTGTGATGGTGGTAATTGGGTGGAATTGGTAGATATTAAGACAGATACAATTCGATTTAGAATTTACCGTGATTGGAATGGCGATTTAATATTGGATGCAGATTTTGTATATCAAAATTGCAATGATTTACGATTGACAGAAGCAAATTGGAATGAATACGTTTCGTATTTTGATAATGCTTTGGAAATTTATAGTAAATTTCAATCGGATAGTAGTTATTGTCGATTAATTCCTGTTTATCCTGCATATTACGAGGAAAAAGTTGAATAATAATTAAACAAGAGGCAGTTTTAATTGGCTTGTTTTAAATATTAAGAACGAGATTCATTTTTGAATCCCGTTCTTTCTTTCTCCTTAGGAAAAAGATAGGATTTATTGACTGAATTTCAGTAGTAAAGTCTTTTACTTAAAAATTATTATCTTTTATATTATATTGTTATGTGATTACACAAAAAATTTACTATTATAAATTGTAAGATAAGAATTATTATATTCAAGTAAACGATAGCTTGAAATATAGGTTTCACGGCAGAAATTCTGTCTGGATTTTTGTGTTTTTTATAATGTAAATTTTTTTGTTATTCTGATAAATCCGGTGTTT
>NZ_DOED01000033.1:168642-226257 GCF_003524185.1 Culturomica sp. | reverse complement strand
GACTTTTTGAACAGAAAAACAAGACGAAAAAAGGAAAAGCGGAAAGAAGTACCATAAATCGTAAATCAGAAATGAATTACATAAGCATAAAAATACAAAAATGCAGCGGAAATTTCCGCTGCATTTCAATATTGATTCAGTCGTAACACATCACTTTACGCCTTTCACCTCATCAAATCCTTTGCCGAACACGCCCATTACCGTATTCATGGTCATAAACACATTCGAATCGACTCTTTTTGCAATTTTCAGCACTTCGATCGCTTCATTTTTACGAACGACTATAATCAGCATTTTTTTAGCCTGTCCGGTATACCAGCCGGTACAATCGACAACGGTCACGCCTCGCACAAAACGTTCGGTAATCCGCTCGGCGACCTCCTCGTATTTCTCGGTAAAGATAAACAATTGAGCAGACTGCTTTTTCCCCGTAAGCACGAAATCGACCGTAAACGACACCACGCCCATCATCACATAACCGTACATCAGACCTTCGATGTTGAAATTGATAAGTAAACTGGAAGCGATGATTCCGCAATCACAATACATAATCATTTTCCCGGGACTCACATTCCTGTACTTGGTCACCAACATAGCCACGATATCCGTTCCCCCGGTACTTCCTCCCTGTGCCAGCGCCAAAGCGATTCCGGCTCCCGTCAGGATACCGGAAATAACAGCACACATAAAACGGTCGGAGACCAGGGACTCCGGAAACAAAGGCTGCAAAATTCCCAACAGGAAACTACCGACACAGATAGCAAAGATCGATTTGATCCCGAATTTAGGTCCCAGTACCTTCAAGGCAATGGAAATCAAAACCACATTGATTAAAAAGTAACTGACACCGACGGGGATAAGACCGTCTGTCAGATAGTAAATAACAGTACCCACACCGGTAGCACCTCCTCCGACAATTTTATTCGGAATCTGAAAAGCTGTCGCCGAGAAGGCATACATCAGCATCCCCAATGCGATTATCACATAGGACTTAATTTCTTCTAATATTCTATTCATCGGTTATAATATAAACTACACCACAAAAAACAGGATGCCTGAACGGATTTCAACACACCGTTCAGACCTCCCGTTGCTTTAATTCTGTTGTTTGGCCCAGGTGTCTTTCAGAGCCACCGTCCGATTGAACACAAGTTCACCCGGGCGGGAATCTTTATCTACACAGAAATATCCCAAACGCTGGAACTGGAAACGATCGCCCGGTTCGGCTTCTTTCAGGCCCGGTTCCAGCTTACATCCCTTCATGATCTTCAAAGAATTTTCGTTTATAAACTCTTTAAAGTCCACATCCTTGTGTCCTGCCGGATCTTCGTCTTTAAACAAACGGTCGTACAGGCGCACTTCAGCATCCACAGCATCGGCGGCAGAAACCCAATGCAAGGTACCTTTTACCTTCCGGTTGCTGGCCTCCGTACCGTTACCGCTACGGCTTTCCATATCACAAGTACAATGTATCAGCGTAATATTTCCGGCTTCGTCCTTTTCAACACTTTCGCATTTTATAATATAGGCACCTTTTAAACGGACTTCTCCTCCCGGGGTCAGACGGAAGAATTTTTTAGGTGCATTTTCCATAAAATCATCCCGTTCGATGTACAGCTCTTTGGAAAAGGGCACCATTCTGACTCCGGCAGCCGGATCTTCGGGATTGTTCTCGATAGCCACCAACTCCCCTTTCTCCGGATAATTATCCAAAACGACCTTCACCGGATCCAAAACAGCCATGACACGAGGTGCGGTTTTATTCAGATGCTCCCGTACACAGAATTCGAGTAAGGCCATATCCACAACAATCTCGCGCCGGGCAACGCCGACTTTCTCGGCAAAGGCCCGAATCGATTCCGGCGTATATCCCCGCCGCCTCAATCCGCATATCGTAGGCATCCGGGGATCGTCCCAACCGGCAACATATCCTTTCTGTACAAGTTCCAGCAACCTCCGTTTGCTCATTACGGTATAATTCAGATTACGACGGGCAAATTCGATCTGCCGCGGGCGGTATTCCGTATCCGTCAACTGATCGAGGAACCAGTTGTATAACGGACGGTGGATTTCGAACTCCAACGTACATATGGAATGAGTTATCCCTTCCAGATAATCGCTTTGTCCATGTGTAAAATCATACATCGGATAAATACACCACTTATCTCCGGTACGATGATGGCTACTGTATATAATACGGTACATGATCGGATCCCGCATCAGCATATTCGGAGAAGCCATATCTATTTTCGCCCGCAATACCCTCGAACCTTCTTTAAATTCCCCGTTCTTCATCCGGCGGAAAAGGTCCAGATTCTCTTCTATGCTTCTCTCCCGGTAAGGACTGTTCACTCCCGGCTCATTGATCGTTTTACGCCCGGCACTGATCTCCTCTGCCGTCTGATCGTCCACATAAGCTTTCCCCTCTTTTATCATCTGCTCCGCCCAGTCATACAATTGCTGAAAATAATCGGAAGCATAACGTACCTCTCCGTCCCATTCAAACCCCAGCCATTTAATATCTCCCTGAATTGCATCCGTATATTCGACATCCTCTTTTACGGGATTGGTGTCGTCAAAACGCAAATTACATTTTCCGTTATATTTGGCAGCAAGTCCGAAATTCAGACAAATCGAAGTGGCATGCCCGATGTGAAGATACCCGTTAGGCTCCGGCGGGAAACGGGTATGAACCCGGCCGCCGTTCTTACCTTCGGCAATTTCCTCTTCAATAATTTGCTCAATAAAATTCAGCGATTTGACTTCATCTTCCGTTTCGGAGATGTGATGATTTGTATCCATATGATATGCATTTATATTTTAAGCCACAAAAGTAAGTAATTTATGAGAGTTTTAAAAGTTTACGTATATTTGCGACGATGAAAAAATTAATTTACATACTGATTTTCGGTGCCCTCCATTTGAGCGGATTCGCTCAAAGCAGACTCCAGAACCCGGCAGGCACAAGAGACGGCAACAGTCCTGATATTTCTCACAGAGATTCTGTAAAAACGCCTAATATACCGCATTTCAGAAAAACCTGGCAATGGCGGCACGACGGTGTTTACACCGAAGATATTCCGTTGGATACCACGTTAGACAACGCGCACAATTACAATTATATTTTCAGAAAAAGTATTGCAAACACGTATTTAGCAAATTTCCCCTCCCCGTATATTTCCGATATTTATATCGAGCGGGCGAAAGAAGAAGATTTTTATCCGCTTACCAATATCCGTGCCTATCTGTTTAAACCCGTGGATGCACTGAATTTCAATACCACCACCCCTTTTACCCAACTGACTTACAAAACCGGGGGCGGTAAAGGGAAAAACGAAACTTTTCTGGACATCTGGCATTCCCAAAACATTCGTCCTTACTGGAATGCCGGTTTTCGTTACAACCTGATATCCAGTGATGGCCGTTACATGAATCAAAAAGCAAAAGCTTACAATGTATCTTTTTTCTCTTCTTATGAATATGAAAGATGGGTTGTCAATTTCTTTATCAATCAAAACAACGGAAAATTCAATGAAAACGGAGGTATCGTAGATAAAAAATACATCCGCGACACCACCATCAACGCTGAGAATATTCCGGTCAATCTGTCCAATACGACCAATAGTTACCGGAATTTCAATTTCTACACGCAAGTACAATACAACATCGGAAAAGAAAAAGAAGTGGCCCGCAGCAAAGACACAACGATCACTTATCCGGCCAAAGCCATTCTGGCGGTAAAAGTTGAGGATAATGTGCATCGTTTTAAAGAAGCGAGTGTCAACCGCGACTTTTTCCCCCATACTTATCTGGACACGGTAAAAAGTGCCGACATGCAGAGCAACCGTCTCTATAATCTGAGCAGTAAATTTGTTGTAAATGAACACCCTAAATACAAATACCTGCCGGGCATATATGCCGGATTGGACTTCGAATACCTGGATTACACCGGACGTACCTCGCTGGATACGATCAATAACCGGGGCAAAGACCTTTATACGGGTACCTGGCTGACGGGCGGCTTATTCAATGTCGATACAACTGCACTATTCAATTTCGATGCAGCCGTCAGGCTTTGTCTACTGGGAGATTATATCGGTAATTTTACCGTAGAGGGATTTTTGCGTCAATATCTCAGGAAAGACCGCAGTTCCTATATCAGAGTCGATGCGTCTATCGAGTCCAAAACTGTCAATCCTTTTTTCTCCCGCTATATCGGCAACCACGACTATTGGGAAAATAATTTCAGCAACATAAAAACATTCAGTGTCGAAGGCCGTTATATCAACGAACGTTCACGGACCGAACTCGGTGTCGGCTGGAACAATACGATCGATTATGTGTATTTCGATACGGCTGCCATGCCTGTTCAAAGTTCTAAAAATTTAATGGTACTCACCTTGTGGGGCAAACAAAAATTCAAAGCCGGAAATTTTCATTTCGATCAAACGGTATACGTGCAGAAAAGCACCCAGGAAGATGTACTTTCTTTGCCTACGGTAGCTTTGTATTCACACAATTACTACCAGAATGCTTTCTTTAAGAAAGTATTGAAGTTCGTCATCGGTATCGATTTATTTTACAATACAAAATTCTATGCCGACAAATACCAACCTTCGTCCATGCAATTCTACAACCAACGGGAGGAAAAAACAGGAGGCTACCCCAAAGTCGATGTATTTCTGGATTTCGGCATCAAACGTGCTCATCTTTTCCTGAAATACGAACATGTAAACTACTTTATCACGAACGGTGAATATTTCAGCGCTTTGGATTATCCGATCAATCCGGGGATGTTCAAATTCGGACTTTCCTGGAATTTCTTCGACTGATTAATCCGGGAATACGATTTTTGTTCGGCATTTTTTTTATATCTTTACCCAATGCCACTGAAAAATATCGTAATATTTGCCCTTATTTCTCTGTGTTTTTCCTGTAAAGAAAAGAGGAAGAAGCCGGATTTCATCTATCCGGCACCGACTTCTATTGAAAAAGTTCTTCTCCGGGGACATCTGGATATATCCACTTTTTATTCCACAACAGATTATTACGTTTACAAAGGTATTCCCCGTGGTTTTCATTACGATCTGGCCAAAGATTTCGCCTCTTTTTTAGGAATCGATTTACACATTGTCGAAATCAATAATAACATCGACAGCCTCATCCACCACCTCGAAGAAGGGAAATTCGACCTGATTGCCGTTAGCATGACGGAAACTCCGGAAAGAAAAGAAAAACTCAATTTTTCAAACCCTTTTTTCAAAACAGGGGAAGTATTGGTGCAAAATAAAAACAATACAATCCTCCGGGATGCGAAAGAACTGGACGGAAAGACAGTCTTTATCAAAAAAGACAGCCCCTACCGGAAACTGGTTCAGCAACTCGAGGATTCTTTGAATATTCACATCAAAATCTCCGAAATCACAGATTATTCTTCCGAAGACATCCTGCATCTCGTAGAAACCGGAGAGATCAGGCTGACGGTCATGGATGAGAATATTGCCAAAGCATTGTCCACCTCTATGAAAAATCTGGACTACTCATTGCGGCTGAACAACAGTATTTCCGTAGCCTGGGCTACTCCCGCAGCCGACTCGACCTTAACGGAGGAAATCAACCGCTGGCTGATCCAGGTAAAAAAAAGCGGCAAATTAAACTACCTTTATAAAAGGTATTTCAACAACTCCGCCAATCCTACTTCCAAATATACATTATTAAAAAAAGGTGATATTTCCCCTTTCGATGAAGAACTGAAAAAAGAGAGCAAATTTCTCGATTGGGATTGGCGGTTATTGGCGGCTCTGATATACAACGAATCCAGATTCGATCCCGAAGCGGAATCTCAGGTCGGAGCTTACGGATTAATGCAGGTGATCCCGGAAACAGCCAGTATGTTCAACGTATTCGACTATTTTCAACCGGACAGTAACATTTATACGGGTGTACGCTATTTAAAATATCTGGATAACATTTTTCTGCAATATCCGATAGCAGAAAAAGAGAAGATCAAATTTACACTGGCTTCTTACAATGTAGGCGCCGGTCATGTCAAAGACGCCATGCGATTGACGCAAAAATACAACAAAGACCCTTACAAATGGGACAATAACGTAGCTTTCTACCTGCAACATAAATCCGATCCGGAATATTACCGGGACTCTCTTTCTTTCAATGGATATTGCGACGGCCAGCAAGCTGTAGACTACGTACGAAAGGTATTGGAAACTTACAACAACTACAAACACATCAAACGTTAGCGCAAAAAGAACAAAAAATGTTTGTACGAATATTGATTTACTGTTTTTTTTTAAATATCTTCGCATTGTCGTATTTAAGGGATTTTTAATATTTAAACGCATGCCTTACAGAAGATTACCAAATACAGATGCAGCGAGAATAAGGGCTTTGAAAACGGCCTTGCGTAAAGGAGAACGTCTGGATGACATCAATATGATGGCATATTCTTTTCCATTAAAACAAAAAATCGACATATTTTTACCCAAATTCGAAGTGGCTATCACCAACTCCAAGGCAGCCCGGGAAAAACAAATAGAAAACAGCCAGAAATTCTCTGAACTTACCCGCAAAGCGCGGTTATATGTTTCTCATTTCATACAGGTATTGAATTTTACGATTGCCCGGGGAGAACTCAAACCGCAGGCTCGGGTCTATTACGGATTGGAAGAAGAAGATTCCAAGGTTCCTTCTTTATTGACAGAACAGGAGTTGCTCAACTGGGGGGAAAGAGTTATTTCCGGAGAGCAGGAACGTCTGAACAACCGCGGAGGTAATCCGATTTACAGCCCAGCAATTGCTTTGGTACGTGTCAACTATGAAAACTTTAAACAAGGCTACGAATTTCAGAAAAGATTGCAGGCCAATTCTGCCCGTTTCAGTTCAGAAGTTGCACAATTCCGGGATGAAGCAGACGCCTTGATATTGAATATATGGAATGAGGTGGAGAGTTATTTTTCCAGTGTAAAGGACGAAGAAGAAAAAAGGTATATGTGTGAAGAATACGGCCTGGTATACGTATTCCGCAGAGGAGAAAAAGAACGCATCAAACGCAAAAAAGAAGCAGACGAGATTACCTTGAAACTCCCCTTCCAATCATAAAAAGAAATGCCGGCTACGACCGGCATTTCTCTTTTAACGGACATCCCTCACAGGTCCCGTCCTTACAATTTCTATTCTTTCTCTTTTTTTTCCTATACAAACGGTTAAACATCCCCCAAAGTGCGATCAGGATAATAATTCCGACAATGATCTGCTGCCACATAATTCCGCCCTTTTAGAATCCGACTTAAAACAATCTTCCGATCTGGTATACGCAAAAAGCAACCAGCCAGGCCAGGGAAGTGGTATAAAACATGGTAAAAAAGGCCCATTTCAGTCCGGCTTCCTTTCGGATGGCAGCGATAACAGCCATACAGGGGAAATAAATCAATATAAACAACATGAAACAATAAGCCACCAAAGGAGTAAATATCGATTGTCCCTGCGCATCTTTCTGATTCCGTAAAGTTTCTGCCAAAGTCTGGGTGTTTTCTTCTGCATCCGGTACATGATAGAGTATTCCCATCGAACTCACGACAATTTCCTTAGCAGCTAATCCGGTAACGATACTCACACCCATTTTCCAGTCGAATCCAAGCGGAGCAATCACCGGTTCTATCGCCTTTCCCATACGCCCGATATAAGAATTTTCCATTTGCTCCGGACTCTGTTTTTCATATTCCGGACGATGGGGATAATAGCCCAATGCCCAGATCAGGATAGAAGCAAATAAAATGATGGTTCCCATCTTCTTCAAATACTGTCCGGCTTTAGCCCACATGTGTAACAGGGTATTACGCATCGTCGGCATCCGGTAAGGAGGCAATTCCATGACAAAAGGATCGGAAACTTTATGAAACATCAGCTTTTTCAACACCAAAGCCGTCAAAATGGCGATCCCGATTCCGATCATATACACCGACAGCAATATAAGTCCCTGATTCACCGGAAAGAAAGCCGACACCAGCAAAATATAGACCGGTAAACGTGCGCTGCACGACATAAAAGGAGTGATCAGCATGGTCAGCAACCTTTCCCTACGGCTCTCCAGGGTACGGGTGGCCATTATAGCCGGCACATTGCATCCGAAACCGATCAGCAAAGGAATAAATGATTTCCCGTGTAATCCGATCTTATGCATCAGTTTATCCATAATAAAAGCTGCCCGGGCCATATATCCGGTGTCTTCCATCAGGGAGATAAAGAAGAACAAAATGAGAATATTGGGCAAGAACACAATCACCCCCCCGACTCCGGCAATCACACCGTCTACAATCAGATCATTCAGAGGTCCCTGAGGCATTACATGGGTCACCCAATTCCCCAGGGCATCTACCCCTTGCTCAATCCAGTCCATAGGATAACTCCCCAACGAAAAAGTAGCCTGAAACATCACCCACATAAACAACAACAATACGGGAAAACCCAACCAATGATGGGTCAACACGGTATCGATGGCATTGGTCAACTGCCTCTTGTCCCTGTCCCCCTCCGTATAAGTCTCTTTTAAGGCTCCCCGGATAAATCCGTATTTGGCATTGGTAATAATGGTACGAGTATCTTCCTTAAATTCCTTTTCGAGTATTCCGATGTATTTCCGGGTAACCTCCTCGATCCGGGCATAATTAGGTACCTTTTTCAGCATTTCTTTTGTAATCGAGTCGTCTTCGATCATCTTTATAGCCAGATAGCGGGGAGCAAAACGGTCTGTAATATTCCGGTTGGGAACAATCGTTTCCTTTATCTTATCTATGGCAGTCTCGATCTCCACACCGTAATTGATATGGATGTGGCGGGAAACCTCGCTCTTATCTTCAAAAACCTCTATGATTTTACTAAGTACAGCCTCGATACCGCTTCCCTGGCTCGCAGTCGTAGGAACGATCGGAATTCCCAATAATCTCCCCAAATAGCCCTCGTCCAGTACAGCTCCTTCCCTACCCAGCTCATCATACATATTCAAAGCCATTACCACCCGGATATTCATATCGATCAACTGGGTTGTCAGAAAAAGATTCCGTTCCAGATTCGAAGCATCTACAATATTCAACACGATATCGGGATGATGATCCGTTATATACGTACGTACAAATATTTCTTCCGCCGTATATTCCGTAATCGAATAAGTACCCGGCAAATCGATCAACCGGATCGTGTACCCTTTATGTTTAAAAACAGCTTCTTTGGCATCTACCGTCACCCCGCTGTAATTGCCGACATGTTCCCGTAATCCCGTGGCACGGTTAAAAAAAGACGTCTTCCCGCAATTCGGGTTACCCACCAAAGCGATCTCAATCGTATTGGCTTTCTCCCGAATGACATTCCTCACACTATCATCGGAAAACGTTCCGTTATAAGCAGAAGTGTCCGAATGCTCTGCCCATGATCCGGTAACATCCATTACCTCGATGAGCTCCGCCTCACTACGGCGTAAGGAGATATGACCGTCCATCAATTTATACTCGATCGGATCGCGCAGGGGAGCATTTTTAATTACAGTAACTTTCTCCCCTTTGACAAACCCCATTTCCACAATCCGATTGCGGAAACTACCATGCCCATGTACTTTGACAATCACACACTCATTCCCCGTCGGAATATCGGCCAATCTCAAAAAATGATTTTTCATGCCTGCAATTTATTTCGCGCCAAAAATACATATTTCCCGTGACAAATGAAATCCCCATAAATGGGGAGGCAAGAAAGAAGCAGACAGGCAAAAAGGCGTAAAAAATCCGAGAAGTTCTGGCGTTTTCCCGGAACCAAGAGAAACAAAACATTCTCTTATTCCAACCCAAAACTTTTCGGATATTATATAACAAACAAATTTAATTGACTTTCAAAGCCCAGGCATCAAAAAACTGAGCATATTTCTCCCGGATTTCAAATACTTTTGCCCAGGCTTCTTCACGCTGACTGAAAGCTACGGCACTTACCCGGTACATGCCCTGTTCATTCTGCATGATCTTAGCTTCTTTAAATCCCTGTTTTACCAACCGTCCCTGCAATCTTTCCGCCCTTAATTTACTTTTGAAACTACCTAAAATGACATGATAAGGCTTACCCGTCTCGCCAACCCCCAACATGGTTTCTTCCCGTTCGGGAGCTACCAACATCTCAGGCCGGGGTTCTACTTTCGGCGTAGTATCCAACTGCACCGTATCTTTTTTCACTTCAGGTTCCGTTTTTTTCACCGGTACCACAACCGTTTCGGCCGGTACTTCTTCCTCTTTTACTTTTTTCTTCTTATCCTTATGACCGAACAACAGGTTTATACCGAAACGTCCGCCCAAAGATTGCGTACTCGTATAATTCGCCCCCATGACGTTATCCGTTGAAGCATAAAATTGAACAGGTCCTGCCTTTGCTGTAATTCCTACACCGAGATTTACATAATTCCCCGGCATAACCGTATATGAAACGGCAGCACTCACATTCCGGCACAAACGGGCATCGGCAGAAGCCGTAAAAGAAGGATAAAAGGTTTTATCCATCATCGTCATCCGCAAAAGTCCTCCGACCGTCAGCATCTTATGTACATCATAGGTGGCACCCAGATACATTTTCGAATGCAACATCGTCGTATATCCGCTGTTTCCTTCTTTTAAACGGAAATTATTTTTTAAGCTATCGATCATATCATCGAAAGCATCGTCTATCGAAACATAGTTTTCATCGTTGGAATTACCGCTATTGGAAGCATCTGCTCCCGTCCAGTCGAAAGTCGTATTCTGGGTAAAACGGTAACCTTTCCCTCCCCAATGGATGAAACCGGCATCTATAATACTGGCATAGAATTTCACTTTTTCATTAAACTGATATTCCGCCCCCAAATCCAAAGCAAATCCCGGATTTTTCGTATTCAATACCATGGAAGTATTAAAATCATCGACATCGGCATCCAGGTCGTCCCATTCTACAAACCCATCCTTCAATTTATAATCCAGCGTAACCGGTGCCGATATGCATATATCCTGCTCCGAGTGCAACAAAAGACTGCTTCCGTCGCTTTTCGTATTTACGCTTATTTTGGACTTTTTCATATCCACATTGGCAATACCCAGCAAAAATTTAGCCCGCCCGCCGACAGTCCATTTATTGTTCAGCTTTTTCGACAAACCGAAAGCGAACTCGTCATACAGACTCGCTTTCAGCCCAATTCCACCCAAATCAAAGTTTTTTCCCAGATAAGGAGCATTTCCGTTTTTCAAAAAAGTAAAAATATCTTTGCTGGTACGAAATACGACATCGTTTTTCTGCGTAATATCCAAAGTGGCATACCAACTTTTAAATCTGATTCCGACAGTTAAAAGGGAATTTTCATTGAATAAGCTGACGATATTATTTTTCCGCAACGATTTATACATGCGGTCGATATCTACATACAAGGAATCATTTTTACCTTTTCGTATCAGATCGTCTATCCCGAAAGAGGAATTCATGTAATTAACCGATATACCACTCAATGCCGGCAATCCGATCCATACTTTGTATTCAGGCTGATAGGAAGGATTTATTCTGACTCTTTGCGGTAAATTCGATAAGTAGTAAGTAACATTGTTACCATCCTGCCCCTTTGTAACCTCTGCCAAAGAAAGGACGGCAAGCAATACAAGCACACAACGCTTCATCTTTATTCTCATAGATATCTTAAAATTTACAAACGCATCTTTTCAATTTGCAAATCTATGTTAAAATATCAACAAAAACAAAAATGAATTTATAAAGTTACAAAAGTTTATCGGCTTTATGCCTTTCCATCAGATATCATACCCCAATTCCAGCTTCGCCACCTCACTCATCCGATCCGGTCCCCACGCCGGTTCAAAAACCAAATTGACGGTAACACTGTTAATGCCTTCGATTTCCATCACAACATCGTGCACTTGTTGCACGATCTCATCAGCAATAGGACAACCGGGGGCTGTCAATGTCATTTCGATAATCACTTCCGAAGGTTTGGGGAACTCTATATTATAAATCAAGCCCAAATCCCAGACATTAACAGGAATTTCAGGATCATAGACCGTACATAATTTCTCGATGATCAAATCTCTTATCAAGCTCGCTGCCATACAGTCAGGTTTATACTATTTTTAATACGATAATTTCTGCATTATCCGGCGGAAAAAGCAATTCCGTACATCTTTATCTGCTTCACCATGGACAAAAGTCCGTTTGAACGGGTCGGCGACAAATGCTGTGTCAGCCCGATCTCATCGATAAAATGCAAATCGGCCTTTACGATATCCTCCGGCTTTTGTCCGGAAAACACCCGGATCAGTAATCCGGCAATCCCTTTGGTGATAATCGCATCGCTATCCGCCGTGAAGTAAAGCAATCCATCTTTCATTTCCGCATGAAACCATACTCTCGACTGACACCCTTTGATCAGATTATCTTCCGTTTTATGCTGCTCAGCCATATCGGGCATTGCCGTCCCGATTTCGATCAGATAAGCATACTTGTCCATCCAATCTTCATAAACCGAAAACTCCTCGGTAATTTCCCGCTCTATTTCTTCTATTGTCTTCATTCTATTTACAAATTCCGGATCCGGTAATTCAAATTTCAACAAAATTACAACAGTTTTACCCGATACCGAACATTTTGGCGACTCTTTTTATACCTCCGCACAAAATATCGATTTCTTCTTCCGTGTTATACATTCCCAAAGAAGCCCGTACCATCCCCGTTACTCCGTAATGTTGCATAACCGGCTCGGCACACAATTGCCCGGTACGCACGGCAATCCCCATCTTATCCAACAGAACGCCCATATCTGAATGATGAATATCCCCTACGGCAAAAGAAATAACCGACGACTTACAGACAGCCTCTCCAAATATACGCATTCCCGGAACCTCTTTTATCTGCCGCATGGCATAGGCCAGCAATGCATGCTCATAGGAAGCTATCTCCGGCAAACCGATCGCATTCACATATTTCAAGGCTTCACCTAAACCGATAATTCCGATAAAGTCAGGGGTTCCGGCTTCGAATTTAAAAGGCAGCTCGTTATAAGTCGTTTTCTCAAAACGTACCTCCCTGATCATCTCTCCCCCTCCCTGCCAAGGAGGCATCTGCTCCAGTAATTCTTCCTTACCGTATAAAACACCGACTCCGGTCGGTCCGTATATCTTATGTCCGGAAAAAACAAAAAAATCGCAATCCAAAGCCTGTACATCCACAGCGATATGCTGTACAGCCTGAGCCCCGTCGATAAGAACCCGGGCTCCGACGGCATGTGCCTTGCGGATGATCGTCTCCACCGGATTCACCGTCCCCAATACATTCGAAACATAAGCAACTCCCACCAGTTTTACCCGATCGGTCAGCAAACGCTCAAAGGCCGCCAAGTCGAGCTCCCCCGCCTCGTTAAACGGGACCACTTTTAATTTTGCACCTTTGCGTTCACACAACATCTGCCAGGGAACGATGTTGGCATGGTGTTCCATCTCCGTCACCAAAATTTCATCTCCTTCCCCGATAAAAGCCTCCCCAAAGGTATATGCAACCAGATTTATACTTTCCGTGGTTCCCCGGGTAAAAATAATCTCTTTTTCCGAAGCAGCGTGAACAAATTGCTGAACAACACGGCGGGCTTCCTCATTGGCATCGGTACATATATTACTTAAATAATGTACCCCCCGGTGCACATTCGAGTTGTAACGCAAGTAATACTCGGTCATTTTATCGACGACCTGACGGGGACGTTGGCTGGTAGCTCCACTATCCAGATAAATCAACGGCTTCCCATATATCTCTTCCTGAAAAATCGGGAAATCGGCCCTTATTTTACAAATATCGAACATCTTACAAAATTTGAAAACCGAAGTTTCTCATTGATCTACTTCTTACATTGCATCAGGCAATTATAACATTTGGAAAATTCACCCCGGAAACGCTTATCGATCAAATCATCGATCTTTACCCGCAACGGCTCCAGCTTCACCCGGCGCACAATGTCATGGGCAAACCCAAACATCATCATCATCCGGGCCTCTGCCATACTGATTCCCCGGGAACGAAGATAAAACATCGCCTCTTCATCGATTTGTCCGACCGTCGCTCCGTGACTGCATTTCACATCATCGGCATCGATGATCAATTGCGGTTTTGTGTTCACCCTCGCCGTATCTGTCAGCAGCAGATTATTGTTTGCCTGATAAGCCTCTGTTTTCTGAGCATCGGGCTCCACACGGATACAACCGGAGAAATTAGCAACAGAAGCATCGTCCAATACACCTTTAAAATGCTCGTTACTGGTACAATGAGGTGCAATATGGTCTATATAAGAGTAATTGTCGACATGCTGGCTTTTATCCAAGATATAAATTCCATACAAATGGCATTCCCCTCCCTCTCCATTCAGGGCAACATACTGGTTGTTCCGGATCATTCCCCCATACAATGTAACCAGATTACTTTCAAAAACAGAGTTACGCTGCTCGGAAATCAGCAACGAATTAATTTGAGAGGCCCCCAAATGCTGATTCTGCACCTGATAATAATCGAGATGAGCTCCTTCCCCCAAATACACTTCCGTTGTATTATTCATCAGGAAACGATTGTCCGAAAGCGTATGGTCGCATACCAGCATCGTAGCCTGTGCACCGGCTTCCACCACAATCAGATTTCGTTGGAAAGCCATCAAATCAGCTTTTGCCCGCAACAGATTCACGACCTGTAAGGGGCGCTCGACAACTGTATTTTTCGGAATATATACAAACAAGCCATCCTGGGCAAAAGCCGTATTCAAAGCAATCATGCCATCCTTTGCCGCTGCAGGAGTATAACGGTTATAGTGAGACTCCAACAGATGCGGATATTTGACGCCCGCTTCCTGCAAGCCACAAACAATCACCCCTTCCGGTATCTCTATCGGCGCATTTTCTTTGAAATACCAACCGTTTACCGTCAATATAAGATTCGTCAAAAGATCCGGAACCGCACAGCGGAACACCTCCTTCAAATCGACATCCTGCGCTATATACTTCAATACGATTTTGTAATCCAGTCCCAACACCGACGACAAATCGGTATACCAATAATCTTCCGTTTTATACGGGACACCTCCCAGCGCTTCAAAATGCCGAAAAGCTTCTTCCCTACAAACGTTCATCGCTTTTCCGCATCCGTTCTCGAGCAAAGGACGTCCTTCCCGGAAAAGATTTACAAAATCATTATTTATTTTTTCAATTTCAGCCATAAACATTCAAATTTCGAGTTAAACCGACACTCTGCCTACCCCGTCGCTTATAACCCCTTTTTAATCCAATCGTAACCGTATTTTTCCAATTCAGCCACCAATTCTTTTCCGGCCGTCTTTACAATTTTACCGTCATACAATACGTGTACCACATCCGGTACGATGTAATCCAGCAAACGTTGATAGTGAGTAATGACGATCGTCGCATTATCGGGTCTTTTCAATTTATTCACACCTTGAGCGACGGTACGTAACGCATCGATATCCAAACCGGAGTCCGTTTCGTCGAGAATAGCCAGTTTGGGTTCCAGTACGGCCATCTGAAAAATTTCATTTCTTTTTTTCTCCCCTCCGGAAAAGCCTTCATTCAGGGAACGGTTCAACAACTTACTATCGATACCGACCAACTCCATTTTTTCCCGGATCATTTTCAGGAAATCACCGGCCGGATAAGGCGGCAAACCTTCGTATTTACGATGCTCATTGACCGCTGTTTTCAAAAAGTTAACCGTACTCACTCCCGGTATTTCTACCGGATATTGGAAACTCAGAAAAATCCCCTCTCTTGCCCGGTCTTCAGCCGGCAATTCCAGTAAGTTTTTCCCGTTAAATTCAATCTCCCCCTGTGTCACCTGAAACCGCTCACGTCCCGTCAAAACAGCAGATAATGTACTCTTACCGGCTCCGTTAGGTCCCATGATTGCATGTACCTCGCCGGCTTTCACTTCCAGGTTGATCCCTTTCAATATTTCTTTTCCGTCAACGACGGCATGTAAATCTTTTATCTTTAACATAGCTGTTCAATTGAAAACTGAAAATTGAAAATCGAAAATGACTTTTCTTTTTCTCCTTTCAATATATTATCATTTCTATTCTCTTTCTGCGTTTAAATACCTCATCCTACGCTGCCCTCCAAACTGATCTGCAACAACTTCTGGGCTTCTACGGCAAACTCCATCGGCATTTTATTGATCACATCCCCTGCATATCCTTTTATTATCAAGCCGACAGCATCTTCTGTCGATATCCCCCGCTGGTTGCAATAAAAAATCTGATCTTCTCCGATTTTAGATGTAGTAGCTTCATGCTCCACCTGAGCCGTCGGATTTTCAATTTCCAAATAAGGGAAGGTATGAGCACCGCATTTATCCCCTAACAGCAAGGAATCGCATTGGGAATAATTCCGGGCATTTTGACAGGTCTTCACGACCTTGACCTTTCCCCGGTAGGAATTGCTGCTATAACCGGCCGAAATACCCTTCGATACAATCCGGCTACGGGTGTTATTTCCGATATGTATCATTTTAGTACCTGTATCGGCCTGTTGGTAGTTATTGGTTACTGCTACGGAATAAAATTCGCTGACAGAGCCGTCTCCTTTCAAAATTGTACTCGGGTACTTCCAGGTAATAGCCGATCCGGTTTCTACCTGTGCCCAAATCAATTTGGCGTTTTCTCCCTTACATATCCCCCGCTTGGTCACGAAGTTATATATTCCGCCTTTGCCTTCCTTGTCCCCCGGATACCAATTCTGTACCGTACTGTATTTTACTTCCGCATTTTTCTCGATCACGATCTCTACAATTGCAGCATGGAGCTGATTCTCATCCCGCTGGGGGGCGGTACATCCTTCCAGATAGCTGACATAAGAATCGTCTTCGGCAACAATCAACGTCCGTTCAAACTGACCCGTTTTAGCCGCATTGATCCGGAAATAAGTAGACAACTCCATCGGGCAACGCACTCCCTTGGGGATATACACGAAAGAACCGTCGCTGAAAACAGCAGAGTTCAACGCAGCAAAAAAATTGTCGTTGTACGGAACAACCGTTCCCAGATATTTTCTGACCAAGTCCGGGTGGTTTTTCACGGCCTCGGAAAACGAGCAAAAAATAACCCCCCGCTCTGCCAACGCTTCCTTAAACGTCGTTTTTACAGAGATACTATCCATAACAGCATCGACAGCCACACCTGCCAATGTCTTCTGCTCGTTTAAAGGAATCCCCAGCTTATCGAAAGTCGCCTTCAATTCCGGGTCCACATCCTCCCATTCTTTTTTGGCTTCCTGCCTGGGAGCAGCATAATAAATAATATCCTGGTAATCGATCTCCGGAATATCCAGTTGTGCCCAAGCCGGCATTTTCATCGTCAACCATTTCCGGTAAGCTTTCAACCGGAATTCCAACAACCACTCCGGTTCCTCTTTTTTTGCCGAAATCGTCCGGATCACCTCTTCACTCAATCCCTTCCCGATTGTATCCGTCTCCACATCGGTTACAAAACCATATTTATAGTCGCTCCCGGTAACTTCCTGCAATATATCGTCTTGTTCTTTAGCCATATTCTTCTGTTTCATTTTATGCTAATCCCTGCAAAATTACAAAATATATTTAACACAGCCATCCTTTATTCCTTTGAACCTCTCGTCAATTATTTTTATTACAGGATAAAGATTAACTATATTGTACCCTTCTTTTTTTACATTACTTTTGTAATACCTTATTTTAATTTTCAATTATGGCAAAATACACGGAATTATCTGAAGTAGGTGAATTCGGATTAATCGAACATCTTACCAAAACAATCCAGTTGAAAAATCCGTCTTCCTGTAAAGGTGTCGGAGACGATGCCGCTGTATTGGATTACGGCTCAAAAAAAATATTGGTCAGTACGGATATGCTGATTCAGGGGATTCATTTCGATCTGACCTATACTCCTTTGAAGCATCTGGGATATAAAGCCGTCGCTTCCAATGTCAGCGATATTTGTGCTATGAACGGCACCGCCCGGCAAATCACCGTTTCCCTCGCTCTCTCCAATCACTTTTCCCTGGAAAGTGTCGAAGAGCTGTATTCCGGAATATACCTGGCCTGCGAGAAGTACGGCGTCGATCTGATCGGGGGAGACACCACATCCTCCAAAACCGGTATGTGTATCAGCATTACCGTTCTCGGAGAAGCGGACGAAGAGCAAATCGTTTACCGCAACACAGCCAAGGAAAACCAACTGATCTGTGTCACCGGAGATCTGGGAGCCGCCTACATGGGGCTTCAACTGCTGGAAAGGGAAAAAACGGTCTTTTCCGGCAATGAGCAAGCTGTACAACCGGATTTTTCAGGTTACGAATATATTCTGGAAAGGCAACTGAAACCCGAAGCCCGTGTCGATATTATCCGGACATTACGGGAAAAACACATACACCCCACGGCAATGATCGATATTTCAGACGGGTTATCCTCCGAAATCATGCACATCTGCAAAGCTTCCGGTATCGGCTGTAAACTTTATGAAGAAAAAATCCCCATCGACTACCAGACCTATAAAATGGCGGAAGAACTGAATATGAACGCCACGGTCTGCGCCTTATCCGGAGGAGAAGATTACGAATTATTATTTACGGTTCCCCTGGAAGTTTTCGACCAAGTAACGTCACTTCCGCATATCAGTGTCGTCGGACATACGACTCCGGTAGCAGAGGGTTACCAATTGAGGACCCGGGATGGCAATTCGTTCGAACTGAAAGCACAAGGCTGGACAAATTTCAGTGCCACAAAGGAATAAAATACATTTTCGATCAATACGGAAAACAGAACCGATGAAAGACCTGAAATTATTATTGGAAGAAATTCAACACTATTGTGAAGAAGGTAACCGGAAAGCTTTAACCTCGTCCCTTCGGGAAGTTATGCACCACCGGCAAGACTATTACCACGACAGCATTACTTATGATTTGCAAGACCAATACAGCGATACCTTGTTTAAAATACTGCTGCTCGAACTTGACGAAGAAGAGGAAGACAGTATCGAAACAGCAGAATTGGCTTACACCGGACTCGGCTCGGTTTTAAACGACTCCCTGCGGACTTCTCCCGAACACTATAAACGCAGGTTGCTGTTGTTGCATTATTTCAGCGACTATTTTACCGATGCCATCATCGAAATATTCCTGAAAAAATACCGGGACGACAACAGGCTGGAAGCCCGCAACCTGGCACTCGAATGTATCGGTAAAATGCAGATAGCGGATATGTTGTGGCTGGAAGAAAATTTCCCGGAGTTTATCGACAGCGACGAACAGGTCAACGAAGCTTGCAATGCAGTTGAAATAAATCCGGACATGACCGATCCGGAATACCGGGAAGCAATTTTGCTGCACAAAGTTCTTTTGGCCTTCCTAAAAGCAAAATACAAAAAATGAACCGCCTGACGACGGTTCATTTCATATTGTAACATCTAATTCTTTTTGAATTTAATCTCCCTCAAAAGCATCCCGGGATAAAAAGTACCGCCACTCACCTTCTTGAAACGGGTTTCATTCAGATTTGCTCCGCTTGCTTTTTCTTCCACAGCCATATAGCGGTTATCCCAGATCGTTCCCTCCGGTTTTACGACACCGACTCTTTTATAGCGGGTGCGGCCGTTCTCATCCTGATATTGCTCCAACACCTCAAATTTCGATTTACTGGTCAGCCCTTCCTTCAAACCAATCTGTGCCGCAATATAAGGCTCTACTTTTAAAATCGGCACTTTCACTTTGAACTCTTCGTGTTCTTTTTGCAACTCGACAATCGATTTATCCAGGGCACGGGTACAAACTTTACGAATCATCTGACTTTTCAAAGCATCGTTATTGGCAGCTTCGATCCCGTTCATCGAAGTCTTACCGCTATCGATAATCTGATGCCCGATATATTTCAACCTGAATGTCGTCCGGTCTTGCTGAAAAGCAGCTATTTTATGAGGCTCCAAGGAGGAAGCGTCCGTATAATAATCCTGGTAAAATGTATTGGCAACCTCCTCATTCCATTCCAAGCGATACAGATAAGAGGTAACGATAACCCTGAAACCGGCGATCATATTGGCAAAATCCTGTGCCGTATTCCCCAGGGAAGTAATCGCTTCTCCTGTATCTCCTCCTACCGCGGCCCCAGCTATTTCACCGATCCCCTGCAATATGGACCCCCACATTTTTCCTCTTTCTTCTTTATCCACATACCGGATGTCATTGACCATAATAAACGTATTTCCGACCAACTCCTCTCCGGCGTCAGCCAAAAGCCCCGTTCCCCGCACACTGGCTTTAGCCAGTTGCACATCCAGTTCGGAAGCATTGTAATGTCCCCGGTAAGCCACCAGACTCATATCAAAAGTTCCGTTTCTTTTATCCCGGTTGAACCACTTGGCAACCACACGTCTGGCTACGGCATTACTATCCAAAAAAGTCGTCAGGGTACTCCATTCTTCATTCGTTCCTCCCCGTTTGGCTTTATGCCTATAAGGGCTTTGCACCGTTTTTACATTCAAATCATGATTATCGAATTTATCCGGAGTAGGCATAGAGATAAATACGTCCTCTATATCTTTTCCGAATTTGTCCGAAGGATGAGTTATCAGCATTGTATATAAAGAACTCCGGCGATATTTAGATCCGCTTTCCTGCCCCCAGGAAATATTCATAAAAAAAACAGTATACGCCAAAAATATAAATATGATTTTCATAAGTCTGATTTTATCTCTATTTGTTTTTAATAATCCCATACCTGATCCGGAATGACATCTCCTATTCCGAATAAATTTCCCAATCCTTTCTGCAATGCTTCCCGAGCCTGCTGGTCACCGCTGAACAATACCGGCACAACCTCCAAACCGGTCGTGTCAATAAGCCCGAATTTCCCGCCGGATACAGAATTATCCCCGACATTTATTTTTCCTCCCAGATTGACCCAAACCATACCGTCCGTCCATTGAGAGCCGACATAATTGTATTTTACAGGAGCAATGACCCGGCCATGTATATCAATATACCCCCACAATCCTCCGTCTATGGTGCCTTGATTATTAACAGCCTGGCCTCCGATATTTACGGCCACCAATCCGTTATCCAATATATTACTGAGGACATCGTACTGAAAAGGCAGAACAGGCTGTCCCTGCCAATCCACGAATCCCCATTTCCCGTCTTTTTTAGCCAATATTCCTTCCTCCGTATGCTTCAGCTTCATATCGTCGTATATGACCGGGACAATTTCCTTTCCGTTCTTATCGATATAACCGAATTTCTGATTATTGGAAACAATCGCCCGGTCTCCGGACCATTCCCAATATTTATCGTAAGTTTTGGAAACCATTTTCCCCGTCTTTTTATCATACAAAGCAAATTTAGTTCCGTTCTTTTTCCACCTCACTTTCTCCAAAGATTCCCTATAAGCCTGACGTGCTGCAGCCACATCGTCATACTTTAAAAACGCAACCTCCTTGCCAGCGGCATTGACAAGTCCGAATTTCCCGCCGGTAACATTTCCTTCTGCATCAATCGACCCTCCCGCATTCACCCAAATCACATCGTCCTGACAATCTGAACCGACATAACTATATTTAGGTACACAAATAATACGACCTTTCTTATTTACAAATCCCCATTTGCCACCCCTGATACTTTTATCCGTACTCTCTCCCCCCACGTTTACACCTATCAACCCATTCGAATACGAATCCGTCACAAAATCATATTGGAAAGGAATAACCACTCCCCCTTTCCAGTCTATAAATCCCCATTTCCCATTTTGTTTAGCCAATAAACCGCTCTCCGTAAAATCCAGTATAAAATTTTCATAAACAACCGGTAACATCTCTTGCCCTTGTTTACCGATAATACCGAATTTCTGATCATTTCTCACCCAAGCCCGGTCGCCGAGCCAATCCCCAAACTGATCATACACGGCAGAACTCAAAGCATTACCATCGGCATCCGCCAAAAAATACTTTCCGTCTCTTTCCTGCCAAACCACATTTTCTTCCGGCTGCTGCCCATACACAGACAAACAACCGATCAGTAAAAAACAAAAAAGTAGTTGCTTGTAAATAAAATTCATACCACAAATTTTTAAATTAGCACTTTTTAAAACACCACCTGAAATAAAGAAGGCCTTAATTTTAGATTTACGATTTTAGATTTACGATTTACGATTTACGATTCACGATTTACGATTCACGATTTACGATTCACGATTTACGATTCACGATTCACGATTTTAGATTATACGCACATCCCTTTCTTGTAAAAAAGAAGAATTAAAATGATAAATCAAAAATAAAAGCACGATTAAAACCTTCATATAAATTGTAAATTTTAGATTGTAAATTTTAAATTATTGGGCAAACTGATTCGTTATCGAATTCTTTTAGTCCAAAATCGTCAATTTAAAATCTGCAATTAAAACGTTCAATTTTTCTGTCAAATATAAAAATTTAATCAGCGACCTGCTACTTTTTGTTCCTTTTTTTTAATATATGTAAAAATCAATACACCAAAAGCCAGAAAAGTAAAAGATCAGCAAATCACAGGCAGAATTTAAGATATAAAAAAACTGTCCGGAACTTCTTCCGGACAGCTTAACATTACTTTCACCAATCAATGATGAGAATTAAATCTTCTTTCTCCTCCGTTGTTTCTCTGGAAAGGTCTGTGATAATTTCTTTCTTCTCCTTCTTCTCTCGGCCGTGCTTTTTTCACAACAATTTTTCTGCCTTGGAATTCTGTTTCATTGAGAGCATTGATAGCATTCATTCCTTCTGTTTCGTCTTCCATTTCAACGAAACCAAAACATTTCGAATTACCGGTTTCACGATCAGTAATAACTTTTGCAGAAGTTACTGTCCCATGCTCTCCGAAAAGAGCAGCCAAGTCCTCCCCAGTGGTGGTAGAACTCATTTTTGCAACAAAAATATTCACAATAAAAAAATTAAATTAGTAAAACATGTAGAAAGATACGCAGGCCTGCTTTTTTTAGTTACAAAAAAAGAATCCGGAATTCCTCTACCGCAGCAAATATAAACTAAATTATTAATTATCAGAAATAAAAAAAACCAATATTTTTTTCAGAAAAATATTTTTCATTTTATTCTTCATTTTATTTGCATTTTCAGAAAAAGTATCTACATTTGCACACGCAAAAAGACGGTGTCATAGCTCAGTCGGTAGAGCAAAGGACTGAAAATCCTTGTGTCCCTGGTTCGATTCCAGGTGATACCACCCAAAAAAGAGAGTTGCATTGCAACTCTCTTTTTTTTAATTATTCTGATCTTTCCTGAATTCTATCGAATAAGTGAAACTATCTGCCCGGTAATATCCGATATTGAATTCGACAGGCATATCCTGTACGTCGTATACATATCTTTTTCTGACCAATATCGGTTCTCCTTCCTCGATATTCAATTTATCCGCATATTTGCCGGGGCAATGTCTGGCATTGATTTCTTCCCGGGAAATACCCACTTCTATATCGAATTCTTTAGATAACATGTCATACAAAGGCTGACTGAAATCCTCCTGCCCGGTAATACCGATCCGGGGATTGAAATACGAAATAAAATACACGAAAGGAAAATCCGTTTTTCCTCTCAGTTTCTCCATACATAACACCTTCGTACCGACCGGTACATTAAAAAAATTAGCCACATTATCGGAAACAGATTGCCAGCTTACATGCAATTCGAAATTTTTTATCTCTATCCCCAAAGCTTTCATCTCCCGTGTGAAACTCGTCCAGTTCCGGGCATTACTATATACGCCTTTAGGTGCAACGACTGTTCCGTAACCTTTTTTACGAATCAAGCGCTGCTCAAAAACCAAACGATTGATGGCCTGTCTTAATGTATTACGGGAAATATTCAATTGTTGAGCCAACTCCACCTCATTGGGCAATAATTTCCCATGCTGATATTCCTCCTGCGAAATAAGCGACCTCAACAGGTTTTCGGCCTGCACATGCAGGGGGATAGTGCTGTTATGATCCAATTTTAACGACATAATCTCTACATTTGTCCCAAACATCTCCTACAAAGATAAAAAAATTTAATCGTTTTAACTAAAAAATCATGAAAGTGCCTCAATTAGTACAAATAAAAGGCCGGCTTATCTGATACGTAGTCACAAACACATACAATTCCCAAAAGAATGTGGAAATCCGGCACAGCCTTATTTCCACATCTCGTCACATCACTATTATTGGGCATAATAAGGCGGTTCTTTCACCCCCCAGGTCTCAGCCGGTTGCCGGCCCATTTTCAATTTCAACACACCGCCTTTGTAAATATCCTCCCGGTATATCCAGCAATTATTCAAATCCTTCCCATTCAGAGAAGCAGATTGTACATAGTAAGCATCGGGGCCGTTTCCGGTCGTCTCGATCACAAATTTACGTCCGGAAGCATTTACCGGACTCAAACGAATCTCAATCCGGTCGAAAAGAGGACTTCCCAACTGGTAAGTGGGATGTACCGTTGCTCCGCCCTGTACATCGAACAGCCCCATAGCAGTCATGACATACCATGCTCCCAATTGTCCCTGATCTTCATCCTGCCCGTAACCATATCCATGTTCTCCGCTCACACCGTAAAACTCATCACAAATCAAACGGGTCCATTTTTGGGTCAGATAAGGCTTTCCTGAAAAATTAAACAACCAGGAAATATGCAGACTCGGCTGATTGCCGTGGTTATACGGACTTTGCAAACCGGAGAAAGCATTTACGACTTTACCCCCGCCAAAAATAGTCTGACGGGCAACAGTAAATATGGAATCCAGCCGATTGTTGAATTCATCTTTTCCTACTTTCCGGATCAAGCTCTGGGGGTCCTGAGGAACAAAAAAGGTATACTGCATCGCATTCCCTTCCTGAAAACCCCTCCAGGATTCCAACGGATCGAATTTATCGATAAAGGCACCGCCGACTACCCGCGGCCGAATCATTTTACATTCCGGATCGAACAATTTCTCCCAGCCTTTCGACAATTCTTTCAAACGCAGGTAATCTTCCTGTTTTCCCAACGCTTTTGCCCATTGGGACACCGCATAAGCACTAAAACTGTATTCCAGGGTATGAGAAGCCGAAAAAGTAGAGCCTCCCGGGTGCGTACCGAAATGATAGCTGTTTTCATAAGGAACGTACCCGAGTTTCACAAACTGATTCACATCCATTTTACCCGCTCCCTCGATACGTCCTTCCGAACCCAACTCATTTTTTAAAGCAGCCTGATAAGCTTTTTCCACATCAAATCCCCGAAGCCCGCTTTGATAAGCTCCGGCAAATGCTATACTCATCATATTCGTTCCGACACCGGAAACATACTTACTACAGGCAATACCGTCTCCCAGCCATCCGGCATCCTCATACACCAACAACTGACTACTGATAAAATCATTGTAATATTCGGGAAATGCCAAAGCCCATAATGGGGTCAGGTTCCAGTAAGCCCCCCATACGGCATCCGTATTATAGTGGTTGTGTTTGGGATTACCGTGCCGGTCTTTTTCAATTTGTCCTACCGTGCCGTCGTTTCTGGGGTATGCCCCGTTAATATCACTGACGATTCCCCGTCCCAACAAAACATGATAGAGTCCGGTATAAAATTTAATCTTGCTTTCATTCGTACCTCCGCTCACCGATATTCTGCCCAGATTTTCTTCCCATTTGGCCGTTACCTTCTTCAATGCCCGCTCGAAAGACAACCCGGCAGCTTCCGTTTCGAAATTCAATTTTGCATTCTCAACAGAAGTATAGGAGAGTCCGATTTTCACATCGATTACTTCCCCTGCCTTCGTCTTATAATTCAAGCTCATTCCGGCACCGGCACCTTCAATCTCCGCAGCCTGCCGTATTTCGCCGTCCCGGTAAAATACATCCACACTTTCCGGTGTCCGGCTCAACCGGGCATAAAAATACATATTCACAGTAGCTCCGGCCTGGTATTTTTTCACGTATTCCGGTTCCGTTATGACATATCCTTCAACCACATCCTTTCCATCCCACTTCACATAAGCATTCCGTACCGCACCGCTTTCCCCCAAACGGTTACCGACGTCGAAAACAATACGGGACATATCGGAAGCCGGGAAAGTATAACGTTGAAATCCGACCCGGGTCGTGGCCGTCAATTCGGCTTTCACATCATAATCTTTCAATACGACCGAATAATATCCCGGGCGGGCTTTTTCCGTTGCCTTGTCAAAACGGGAACGATACCCTTCCTCCGGATTTTCCAATTTTCCGGGATTCGTTTTTAACGCTCCGACCACCGGCATCAACACGACCCCTCCTACCTGAAACTCATGGAAACAGGGAAACCCATCGATGGAAGTATGTCCGTCTTCATAACCGACAGCCTCCCAGCCTTGTACATTCCCATAGCTCCCGTTTGTCGACGCTCCTAACTTGGCCATCCCGAAAGGTTCTGCCGCCGGAGTATAAAAAAACCACCGGCTATGCACCGATCCGATATTCGGATTCACATAATCTATCGGCTTCAAACTTTCCGCCCGGCTTTGCCCCAGCAGCCCAATACACAATACTACCCATATATATTTTCGTATCATCTTCTTTCTTTTTATCAGATTTACTCTATTTCACCCCGGATCATAGCAGCCCGGGTATATACCTCAATCATACAAGACTCATCCAATAACCATTTGGGTTTTGTCTTTTCGTCGTTTCTTCCGGTCCAGTCATTGTAAATCAAACCGGCCACATCCCGGGCATGTTCCCAGGCATAATCCGCACTGGCAATAATCGCATCTACATACTTAGTGTCCCCGTCGATCTCATACAAATCCTGATATCCCCGGAAAAGAACCGTCACAAACCAAGGGAGGTCGCTTATATAAACCACACCTTCCGGTGTTGTTTTAACATAATACCGATAACTTCCTTCTGCCATCTCCCGGGCCTCTTTCAAAAATTTCTCTTCCCCGGTAAACCGATACAAGCGCACGGCAGCCTGAATCATTGTTCCCGTATTATAGGTATAGGCATGTTGTTGTACCTCGCCTTTTTCCGTCAATAAAGAATTCCAGATAATATTCAACGAATCGTCCAATAAATGTTCCATCATCCAATTGTAATACCGAAGCCCTAAATCCAGGTATTGCTGCTCCTTTGTTTCCTCATATAATTTCAAAGCCAGGACAGTAGCTTTACCGTTCGAACAAGCCGGCTTCTGATCCTTATGCCCTTCCAGCCAGGAAACAGCGCCGCCGTAATTATCGTCCCACCCGCTCATAATGAAAGTCATCACTTCTTTTGCTTTAGCCAGATATACCGGATTTTTCGCCGACTTATAAGCATCAATATAATCGATCCCCACCAAACCGTTATCGTCATAATAACGGTCGACTTTTTCAAAGCATACCGGATAGGCCTGATATCCCGGAGGGGTACGCTGATCATCATAATACATCTCTACGGCCTTCACCATAGAGTCCTGATAAACGCTATAATTCCGGGGATCCAGCTCGGCCAACAGGTTTACGGACGAGAAAACACCGCTCATCGGCCACAAAAAAGATACTTTCTGAGCTTTTCGGGCACTGTCCTGAAAATAGGTCAAATCCGGTTTATACGTATTCGGATAATATTCCGAAAACAACCCGTACTCCTTTACCCGATAATTATTCCATACCTTTTCAAACATCGTTTTGGCCTTATCCAGATAGGGAGTCGGTTTCTTCGCCACCTGACATCCTCCGGCCACAACACAAATCCATGCTATAATCAAAAAATTCCGCATTCTATTTTTTATTTTAAGATTTTAAGTCCATTGTTTATTAAACTCTGCCTAAAAATTGCAGATTTTAGATTTACGACTTTAAATTGAATCCGCAATCCTCCCCTTTGTGAAATCTGCGATTTCAGATTAACACGTTCGCATTATCCGCGGATTAACGAACCTTCGGTTCTGCCAAGTGCGGCTTTGCTACTGTCGAGAGAGTTTAAAGCTGTCGAGAAAACCTAAAGTTCCTATCCGTTTTTCAATCTAAAATTTAAAATCTACGATATTTCAGTTTACTTCTTCTCCTGCATACAAAGCCAATGCACCGTACGATTCAATAACGGCGTCCTGCATCAGCAGCGAATAATACCGTTTCGCACTGGCACCCGTCCAATCTTCATAAAAGAATCCCTCGTCCGTCCGGGCATTGTCGTATCCGTTATTGATAAATTTCTGATAAGCCTTGATCCAGGCATCGGCACCCCGGTGCAAAGGTTGTAAATCAATATAAGCCCGTAACAACTTGGTATTAAACCAGGGATCGTTGTCGGGATAAGCCAATGTCACCCCATTCCGCGTCCGGACAAAAAAATCGTATCCACCCTGTGCGGAAGCGACCGCTTCCGTCAAATACCTTTGCTCACCGGTAATGCGATACAAGCAAATCCCATTCTGCACCATGACGCCGGTGTTGTATGTCCATTTGGTCTTATTGATCTCTCCTTTGGCATTTATATCATTCCAATAACATTTGTCCGAAGGATCTAATAAATTGGTCCGCAACCACTCGTACAAGCGCTTTGCAAAAGCCAATACTTCGGCTTTTTCAGAAGCCCCGCATACAGCATAATATTTCAACAAAAACTGCGTCGCATATCCGTTGGAACAACTCGGTTTATTGGAATTGGGTTCTCCTGTCATATTTTTCTGATCTTCATTCCACCATAAGGCTCCGCCCAATACATTGTCTTCTCCGCTCTGTAAGAATTTAACAATCCGACCAGCCCGCTGCAAATAATCGGCATTTCCTGTCACTTCATAAGCCTCTACCAAACTGATTCCGACAATCGAATTATCATCATAAAAACGGGTTCCGCCTCCGGTAGTCCCATCTGTCGAAGAGCCATATCCTCCGATATTGTTGCCATTAGCCCCATTTCTCCAATATTTTTCAAATCCGTTTACCATTTCCGGATAACCGACATCATATCCCAATTGAGTCAATAAAGCCGCTGACGATACCAGTCCGTCGTAAGGCCACAGAAAAGAGTATTCCGGATCGCCGGACTGGGAGGGAAAACTCTCTTTATACAAACCGGAATTACCGTGTTTGTAATACCTCTGTACCAAATCGAACATCTCTTTGGCCCGTTGATGATAAATAACGGTTTCCTCACCACCACCGGAAGGATCATCGGGATCATCATCGCCGGGAGACCATTTTTCCGAACCGTCACTACATGCCATAAACAGCAAACCCAACATCAAATAACATATTTTTTTCATACTTCGTTGTTTTTAAGTCCCCGGGAAATCAAAACGCCATTTTCCCTTAGCGACTGTGAATGGATATTTTCGGATGAGAGTCAAAAGTCAAAAATCCAGGGACTTCTGACTTCCGACTTTCAGTTTCCATTGCCACATGTGTGGCAATCGTCATCTACAGAGGGAGGACATCGCTAAACTGATGCACCATCAACCCCTCTATATTCGTATTAATCGTAACAGTACATCTCTTTACATCAAGGCTACCGCTCATCTTCCACAAGTGATCCCACTGGCTCCAGCCGAACTCGCCCAGTTCATAGAACGACAACGGTTCGTTTCCTGTCGGACGTTCCGCAGATACATTATCCATACGTCCCCAGCATACTTCTACACCATTTACCGTCGCAATAAAATAATACCGTTCCTCTGTCCAACCCAGCCAATCCGGAGGATTGGTATTCGGACGATCCGGCTGTACAAATTCGATGGCCACACCGGTAGCTTTGAATATACCGTTCCCCGCATAAGTCAGGTCTGCAATCGTATTGTAATTACATCCCCAGATCATCCGGATGGCCGAAACAGTCTCGATTGTCATCGCTTTCGTATTGAAATTCACAGTCAGGCGCACGGGAACATCCTGCTTCGTTACTTCTGTCGTCGCATTGCCTTCCGTCAAAACTCCGTCTCCATTGACGTAATATTTTACGTCATCCTCTGTCACTCCTCCGGCAAAATAAATATTCCCGTCGGCTTTCAAGGTCGTATATACAACATAGATACCGTCACTGGCGATACGGAAAGGTTGTCCGGCAGCTCCGTTTTCGGAAGCTGTACCGAAAAGGTATAGTTGTTCGGGCAGCTCAAGTCCTTCCGGACGGGTAAGCGTCACCTCTCCCGTCGCGGCTGCTTCCTTCACGACACCTCCGCGGGAAGCTTTTACCGTCCATTTCAACGTACCGGTCTGACCGGTTTTTATTCCGGACAAACGGGCCAGTTTATTCAACATGACATGAGTCATCGTCAATTGAGGTTCTGCCCCCAGATCACTGGGAGTTTTATAAATCGGAGCCGAAAAATCCCCATCTTCTTTATCGAACAACACCTCATACAATAAAATACCACCGTCTGCTGCACCTCCGCCTTTCCACGAAAATACAACATTCTGAGTCGAAGTTAAATCCAACTGCACCGGTACCGGACTGATCAATGTCTGGGGTACGGTAAATTCAGCCGAATAACTATATTCATCTTCACATCCCGTCAACAGGAAGGAAAATACCGTTAAAAACAAAGCTAAATGTCTCATTTTGTGTTTTTGTTTAATCATTAAGTCCATCGACTTATTTACATTTTCACAATCTTCCTGAATCAAAGACGACCGGAATATTGAAATGTATCATTCATTTATAAAGTACTACTTTTTAGCATCTACCGACACATTCTTACCAACTCGGATTCTGGGTCAGATTCTTATTCAAATCCCTTTCATTCTGCGGGATCGGCCACAAGTAATGCTTAGCCGGATTAAATACCCGGTTTTCGATCCTCACATAACCGTTATCGGCACCGACCACATCACCGGTTTTTAATCCGTGACACCAGCCGTTCAATACATTCTCTGCCGTTTTCCAACGGATGATATCCTTATGGCGCAATCCCTCCAATGCCAATTCACACCGACGTTCCCGCCGAACGATGTTTTTCAAGGCTTCCGGTCCGCCACCGGGGAAATCCAAAGCTGTAGCATCGACAAATCCGGCTCTTTCCCGAATCAAACGAATCGTTTTATTCCAGGCAGAGGCATCCAATTGTCCCAATTCGGCTAAGGCTTCCGCATGCATCAATAAAACATCTGCATACCGCAGAATAATCATATTCAGCCCCGACATATGGGTACTCCGATACGTCTTATCCCAATATTTTTTAATATAATATCCCGTCGGTGAACAGTCGGAAGAGTAACCGAAACCGTCCGGAACACTTTCTCTGTCACAATTTATCACATGTTCGGTACCGTCTGCCAAAGTATAGCTATTACCCGTATAAGCGATGGTTGCAGCCAAACGGGGATCACGGTTTACATAAGGCTGTGATTCACTGTATCCCGAACCGGTTTCATGAATACCTTTACCGTTGAGCATCACATAATCGTCCACCAGTTCCTGAAGCGGAGCCAATTGAGCATATCCCCCCAAAGAAGGCGGTAAAAATTCATACTGTTCGTTTTGTTCCCGGTCTAAAGCAATATATTGCAAATCCAGAATCACTTCCTGATTATTTTCATTGGCAACTTCGAACAAACCACTGTAACTCGGGAATAAACTGAACGGTCCTTCCTGCATAATCCGGCCGGTTACCTCTTTTAATTCCCCCCAGCGTCCTTCAAACAAAAGAATACGGGCTTTCAGTCCCATAGCCGCCCAACGGGTAATACGTCCTTTATCCGTATCTCCATAGGCTGACGGCAAACATTCCGAATCGATCACCTGACTCAAATCCGTCAACAGTTTTTCAACAATTTCAGCTTTCGGTGTACGGGCAATACTTTGTGACTGGGCTATCGAAATATCATTGGTAAAATAAGGAACATCCCCGAATTTGGATAACAGCTCAAAATAATGAAAATCCCGGATCACACGGGCTTCTCCCCGGTAACGCTCCCTCAATTCATCGGATAACCCCGGTACTTTATCTATATTTCCCAATAATTTATTACATACCCGTATTCCGGCATAACGGCTATCCCATACCAATTTCACATAGTTATGCGCCGTTGAATAGCTCCCGTTACCGATTGCCTGGTTCAACGTATTATTCACTTTCGTATAGGCATTATCCGACATGGCATCGGCATACAACAACTCTTCCGCACTGATCATTGTCGGATAACAGGCGTTTACTCCATTTATCGCCGATTCCGGTTTGTCCCAGGCCGTAAGATCAGTTTCTCTGTCGTAAGGAGCCGTATCGAGGTCGATGCAAGACACCGCAGCGACAGACATTATAGCCAAGAGACCTGTTTTTATGATATTTTTTTTCATTTTCAATCCCTTTTAAAATTTAACATTCAAACCGCAGGAGATAACTCTGGATACCGGATAAATACGTCCGCCACCGTCCGTTGTCTCGGGGTCCCAACCGCCTTTGATATGACTGTGGGTAAACAGATTCTGTCCGCTGACATACACTTTCAAATCCTTAATACAGGCTTTACGCAACCATTTGGCGGGGAAAGTATACCCCAATTGCAGGTTTTTCAAACGCAAATACGAACCGTCCTGAATCCAGAAATCCGATTTTGCAGCATTATTAGCCGATTCGGAACCGACAGTAAGGCGAGGATAGGTAGCATTCGGATTCGAAGGAGTCCAACGATCCTGGTGGAAATCCAGTACCGGTCCCTCGTTGTTGTTGTGGAACGCCTCTACAGCCTCCCCGCGCAACCATACACTCCGTTTGCCGACGCCTTGCCAGAACATCGAAAAGTCAAAACCTTTCCAAGAGAAACCGTAGCTGAACCCATAAGTATAGTGGGGATAGTTATTGCCGAGAATAAAACGGTCGTCGTCTTCTTTGATCACACCGTCCCTTTTTCCTCCGGGACCGGATTTATCGATATAACGGATATCTCCGGGTTTCGGCGTAATACCGTCCAGATGGGGACCTTTCGCTACCTCTGCCTCATTCTGGAAAAAGCCGTCCCAACGATATGCATAATAAGAATTGATCGGATAACCTTCTTTAATAATGGTATTGACATCATAGCCATTGATCCATTCCACCCCTTTGGTATCTACAACCTCATTGTAGCTGTCGGAAATATTACCGGAAATCGTATGCTCTATACCACCGGTCTTAAACCGATAGCTTGCAGCAATCTCCCAACCGTAGTTTTTCACTTTACCGGCATTTTGTATCGGCGCACCGCCACCGTATATTCCCGGCACCGGCAATGCGATCAAAATGTCACGCGTCATATTATGGAAAAAGTCAGCAGATATATTCAGTGCATTGTCCAGCAATCCCAAATCCACACCGGCATTAGCCATACGGGTCGTCTCCCATTTCATATCCGCATTGGCAGAACCGTATCCGGCCGTATTGACAACATTATTTCCGAAATTATATCCGGGAGCAACACTGATCGTCGACAAATACTGGTAATTATCAATACGGTTATTTCCGACCAATCCCCAGGAACCGCGCAATTTCAGGGAAGGGATATAATCCCGGATGCCTTCAAAGAACTTTTCTTCCGAAATTCTCCATCCCAAAGAGAAAGAGGGGAAAAGGGCCGAACGGTTCCCTTTGGCAAACTTCGAAGACATATCGTCTCTTAAATTGGCTTCAAACAAATAGCGTCCTTCGTAATTGTAATTCAAACGGGCAAAAACAGAATAAATCGCCCAGTCACTGGCCCATCCTTCATTACCGGTACCGGTCGTCTGAGCTCCGGCCATAATATCGTAATTCGGAGCATCGCTCAAACGATAGGTCTGAAAACTGTTGTCACGACTTCCTTCATAAGAATATCCGACCATAGCACCTACGGTATGTTTACCGAAAGTCTTATCGTACGTCAGCATCAGATTGGTCGTAATATTCTGCGTACGTCCGAAATTTTCCGTCATCCGGTTTTCCGTATCTCCGGACCCCGGGATATCGATTGCCTTCCGGTTTTCATGCATCCGGTTATTATACAACTGACCTCCGACCATACCTTTCAACTTCAACCCGTCCCATATATGCAATTCAGCTGATAAAGTGGCAGAAAGGTCGTCGTTCATACTCTTCCGGTATCCACCCCGTTCCAAACGGGCCAAAGCATTGGAATTACTTCCGCTCGGGAACGTATAGTTACCGTCTTTATCCTTGATCTCGTAAATAGAAGGCATACGGTTGGCCTGTTCGATCAACCATTCCGTCCAATAAGCATGATCCTTGATTTCATTGCGGGCATAAGCAATCGTCGCATCAATTGTCAGATTTTCATACATTTTATGATGCAAATTCAAACGGGCATTGTAACGTTTCAAACCGTAATTCGGCCCTTTAAACATACTGCCCTGATCCATATAACCCATGGATAACAAGTAAGTCGTCCTGTCATTACCCCCGGTCAAAGACAAGCTGTGAGATTGCTGAGGAGTTGCTTTCTTATATAACTCCTCGATCCATTTCACATTCGGTCCTCCATGCCGGTAATAGTTGATCTGTTCCGGGGTAAAAGCGGTCGGCCGGCCGGAATTCACCAATGCCTCATTCCTCAATTCAGCATAAACCCAGGAATCCACAATCTTCGGCAAGCAAGTCGGGTCCTGCCATCCGTACATAAATTGATAATTGATCTCCGTTTTATTCGCACTTCCCTTCTTTGTGGTAATCAAGATCACTCCGTTAGAAGCCCGTGAACCGTAAATAGCCGTAGAAGATGCATCTTTCAATACGGACATACTTTCAATATCAGAAGGATTTACGTTCTGAATATCCCCTATAATCCCGTCGATGATCACCATCGGATCGTTATTATTCAAGGTATTCAATCCCCGGATATTAATACTCGGACGCATACCCGGCTGCGAATTGGATTGTTGGATAACCAATCCGGGCGTAGTTCCCTGCAAAGCCTCGACAACGTTTGCAACCGGCTTGCCGGCAAGTTCTTTAGAAGAAATTGAAGCCACAGCTCCGGTCAAATTCACTTTCTTTTGCGTCCCGTAACCGATAACCACCACATCTTCCAGACTGATCGTCTCCGGCTGCATAACAATATCCAAAGCCGTCCTGCCCTTTACCGCTATCTCCTGCTGCTGAAAACCGATACAAGTAATCACCAGTACAGCATCAGGTGCTGCATTCAAAGTGAATTCCCCGTTAATATCGGCAGCCGTCCCGACTCCGGAACCTTTTATTAATACTGTCGCACCTATCAATGCTTCCCTGTCGGCAGCAGATGTGATTTTTCCTTTGATCGCAATCGTTCCCTGTTGAGCAAACAACGAACCGGCCACAAGCATGTTCAAACAAACAAGCCAGACCATTGCAAACAATCGTTTCGCCACTCGTGATCCCTCCGAGGGCATAATCATGTACTTCTGTACATTCGAATCAGATGATTGTTTCATAATTGATTGAGTTTTGCAAAAATTTTTAACACACAAAATACTAATTGTCAATAAATTATTACCGTCTTAATTAATATATTCCAATTTTTCGTTCTTTAAATAATTTTCTTTTCTGATTTGGATTTTCCGTTTTTTTCCTGGTTTTAAAACGTATGCACTTTTCAGCACACATAAAAAGGCAAACTTTTTTTTATTTTCTTTTTCTATTGTTTGGTATTAATTTTATTTTCTATATTTGCACATGTCTAATATGTTCAAACATGATGCAAATGTAAGTATATTTTTGAAAAAAAAAATTTTTAAGCATATTTTTTATGCGAAGAATATAAAAAAACAAAATCAGAAGACATGACCCAATACACTGTAGGTATTGATATCGGTGGTAGTCACATAGGTTCGTGCGTGGTAGACCTCTCCTCCGGTTCTATTTTAGACAATACCATAATTAAAAAGGAAGCCGATAATACAGCTTATCCATCTGTCTTGTTAAATGTATGGACAAAATGTATCCAAGCCAGTATTTCAGCTTCCGGCGTGAATCCGCAAGGCCTGGGTTTTGCATTTCCGGGCCCTTTCGATTACAGGAACGGCATTTGTAAGATCGAAGGAGTAGATAAATTCGAACATTTGTTCGGCCTGGACGTAACCCATTCCCTGTTATCGGCATTGCAATCCGCAACAGGCCTGGAAGTTCGGTACATTAACGATGCAGGGGCATTTGCTTTGGGGGAAGCCATCGGCGGTTGTGCCCGGGACGCCAACCGGATCATTGCTCTTACACTGGGAACCGGTATCGGCTCCGGTTTTATCGCCGGCAAGCAATTGATCGAAACCGGTCCTTCCGTACCTGCAAACGGCTGGGTGTACAATCTGCCTTTTGATGGCGGTATTGCCGACAATGCCTTTTCAACCCGTTGGTTCTGCCATCGCTTCTTCGAATTAAGCGGAAAAACGGTCGCAGGAGCCAAAGAAATTGCAGACCAGGTGCCCGCTAATCCGGTTGCAGGACAAATATTCAAAGAATACGGACAACGGCTGGCAGACTTTATTCTGCCGCTAGTCCGTCAATTCCAGGCTGATATTGTTGTTCTGGGAGGCAATATTTCCAGGGCCTATTCCCTATTCGGCCCCAGTTTGGAAAGCCGTCTCAGCCAACAAGGTGAAAACATCGCCATCCGCCTGTCTTCATTACGGGATAACGCCGCAATGCTGGGGGCAGCCTCCTTATTTATTCATCACAAGCATTAAACGATTCGATATGGAAAAATTCAGAAAAACGTCACAATACTTATTACCTTTGGAAAAACCGGACAATACGCCGGGACAATACGATGTATACCCAACTTTTAACCTGGGTAACGGAAAAATCAAAGCCGGTTTTCACTCTTTAGCCGATGAAATCGCCAGGGAAAAAACGGTCGTTATCGACGGCTATATCGGGGTACTTTTTGATTTGTTCAAACAAGAACTGAACCTTTGCTTACAAGCCAAAGGTATCCAAGCCGTTTGGTGGGACATCCGTGCCGCCCTGAAATCAGAAGAAGAAATCAATACGTTAGCAGCACCCTTCCTCGGCGGCGACGATCCTATTTTCGGGAAAAGAGCCGATTTTAATTTATCGGACTACTTCGACGCCGGGCAACTGAAAAAGATACAACCGGATCCTCAGGCTCCGATGAACATTCTCGTCGGATGCGGAGCTTCGCTGGCAGGCTGGAAAGGCAAGCTTATATATATCGACCTCCCCAAAAACGAAATACAATTCAGAGCCCGTGCCGGTGTTATCCACAACCTCGGGACCTCTCAAACCGCAGCCCCGAAAGTGATGTACAAACGTTTCTATTTTGTAGACTGGGTACTTCTCAACCGGCATAAAAAAGCGATACTTCCCAGCATTGACATCATGGTGGACGGACAACGACCGCAAGAAATCAGTTGGATGAAAGGCGAGGAGTTACGTCAGGGGCTTAAAACATTAGCAACAAACGGATTCCGGGTACGTCCCTGGTTTGAACCGGGTGCCTGGGGAGGTCAATGGATCAAAGAACACATCGAAGGACTTCCCAAAGATGTTCCCAACTATGCCTGGTCATTCGAACTGATCGTACCGGAAAACGGTATTTTATTCGAAAGCGACAAAAATATGCTGGAAGTTTCTTTCGACAGCCTGATGTACGAAGCCGGAACAGCCGTTGTCGGCGAAGCCTGTTACAATGAATACGGGGATGAATTTCCCATCCGCATGGATTATCTGGACAATTTCGACGGGGGCAACCTGTCTATCCAATGCCACCCCAGAAGAGAATATGCCCGCCGGAATTTCGGTGAAGTACTTACACAGGAAGAAACGTATTATGTGCTGGACTGCAAAGACGACGCCGTCGTTTACCTGGGCTTCCAGGAAAGTATCCAACCCGCCGAATTCGAAGCGGCTTTAACCGAAAGCTTCCAAAAAAATACGCCCCTGGATGTGAACCGGTACATACTGTCCCATCCTGCCCATAAACACGGCCTGTACCTCATTCCTCCCGGTACGTTACACAGTTCGGGACGCAATAACCTGGTTCTGGAAATCAGCACAACGCCATACATTTTTACATTCAAAATGTACGACTGGCTGGCTCTGGACTTAGACGGGACCCCCAGACCCCTGAATATCAAACGGGCAATGGAAAACCTTTATTTCGACCGGAAAGGGGAAAAGGTAAAACAAGAGCTGATCTCTCACCCGGCCCTTCTGGAAAAAGGGGCAGACTGGGAGCTCTGGCACTTACCTACCCATCGGGACCATTCCTACGATGTACACCGCTACACATTCCATACGGATGTAGAGGTAAAAACCGAAGGAAAATGCCATGTACTGAACCTGGTTGAAGGTGAAAAAATCCTGATCGAAACGGCCGGAGGTGTGCGTCAGCAACTTCATTATGCAGAAACCTATGTCATTTCGGCTGCTGCAGGAAGTTACCGTCTCATCAATCAGTCGGGACGGGAAGTACAGGTTGTCAAAGCGTTTATGAAATAATAAAACCCCAAGTCCGAAAATGCCACAAACATTTTCGGACCTTTTCAACTTCGATTATTCATTCCGGCCAAACAGCCCGATAAATCATAAATTAAAAATCTACACATGAACCGTCATCAAATACAACTGCTGCTTCCCATATTGTTCGGTTTTTTCATTATGGGATTTTGTGACGTAGTCGGAATCTCTTCCAGCTATGTCAAGCAAGACTTCGGATTAACAGAAACCGAAGCCAACTTCCTGCCTTCTATGGTTTTTATCTGGTTTTTCGCATTCTCCGTACCGACAGGTTTATTGATGAATAAAATCGGCAGAAAAAATACCGTGTTGGTCAGTATGTTATTCACATTCCTGGCCATGCTGCTACCGCTTATTCAATACAATTACACCATCTGCCTGACGGCTTTCGCTTTACTCGGAATCGGAAACACCATTTTACAGGTATCCCTGAATCCGCTTTTATCGAATGTCGTCAGTGAAGAAAAGCTAACCAGCAGCCTGACGGCCGGACAATTCGTAAAGGCCATCTCCTCTTTTTGCGGCCCTATTATAGCGGCCTGCGCTACAGCCTGGTTCGGCAATTGGCAATATATGTTCCCCTTATTCGCTGCCATTACCCTGATTTCTACGGTTTGGCTCCTGCTGACAGCCGTTCCCCGCGAACAAGCCGGACAAAATGTTTCGTCCTTTAAAGACTGTTTCGGATTACTCGGTAACAAGACCGTTCTCTGGCTTTTCCTGGGTATCGTATTCGTTGTCGGAGTCGACGTAGGCATGAATACCGTAACCCCTAAAATCCTCATGGAAAGATGTGGCATGGCACTTAGTGAAGCAGGCTACGGCACCAGTCTCTATTTCGCATTCCGGACAGCCGGAGCCTTTATCGGAGCCATTATACTGGCCCGTTACGCATCCGGAAAATTCTTTCTCTACAGTATCTTTACCGCCCTGGCAGCTTTGATCGTACTATTATTTGCACAAGAAAAATGGCTTATTTGGGGGGGAGTCAGTGTTATCGGTTTTGCTTGCGCCAATGTATTTTCAATCCTGTTCTCTTTCGCACTACAAACCGTACCGGAAAAAGCCAACGGTGTTTCCGGATTAATGATTATGGGAGTTGCCGGAGGCGCCATTATCCCTGTTTTTATGGGACTGGCAACCGAAGCCGTCGGTTCACAAACCGGAGCCACCCTGATCATCGGATTGTGTATGGTCTATTTATTATTCTGTGCCCTTGCATTCCGGAAAAAACATTAAAAAACAACTCTGACAACTTTAACGGCTTTTTGATTTTGTCTTTTTTATTTTCCATATTTTCCTCCTAATTTTGTCGTAAGGGGGAAAATATGGAATACCGTAAAATTATACATATCGATATGGATGCCTTCTATGCTTCCATCGAACAACGGGACAATCCGGAACTCCGGGGAAAGCCGGTTGCTGTCGGTAATCCGTCTAAAAGAGGCATTGTCGCCACGGCCAGCTACGAAGCCCGGAAATTCGGCATCCACTCCGCCATGTCATCCCAAAAAGCGATGCAATTGTGTCCCCAACTGATCTTTATTCCTTCCCGCATGGAAGTATACAAATCCGTTTCCCGGGAAATCCGGGAAATATTCCACCGGTATACCGACCTTATCGAACCTTTGTCCCTGGACGAAGCTTTCCTGGACGTCACTGAAAACAAAATGGGGATGGAGCTGGCGACGGATATTGCCAAAGCCATAAAGAAAAACATCCGCGAAGAATTGGGACTCATTGCTTCTGCCGGGGTTTCCTACAACAAATTTCTGGCCAAAATCGCTTCCGACTATCGTAAACCCGACGGTCTTTACGTCATTCACCCCGACAAAGCCCCTGAATTTATTGCCGGACTTCCGATAGAAGCTTTCTGGGGCATCGGCAAAGTAACCGCCCATAAAATGCACAGCCTCGGCATTCATACCGGAGAAGACCTCCGTAAATGCTCCGAAGAATTCCTGCACCGGAATTTCGGGAAAAACGGGATTGTATACCACGACTTTGCCCATGGCAACGATCCCCGGGATGTCGAAGCCGTCCGGGTCCGGAAATCCGTCGGATGCGAAACGACCTTCGACAAGGATATCGAGACTCCGATGGCGCTTATCATCGAACTATACCACATTACAACGGAACTGACGGGACGTCTGCAAAAAGCTGATTTCAAAGGCCGTACCCTTACTTTAAAAATAAAGTTTGCCGACTTCACCATTAGAAATCACAGTCTTACCGTCGAATACAACCTGACGACATTGCCCCGGATTCTTCCCTTAGCCAAGCAACTGCTCCGGGAAACCGACCTTCAGGGAAAAAGTGTAAGGCTGATGGGACTCAGTGTATCGACACCTTCAAGTCTTCCGCCGGACAAAAAACCGACACAGTTGAGCTTCGATTTTTAAAGTTTATTCCGGCATAAAAAAACTGTGCCGGATTTGAGTTCCGGCACAGTTTCACGCACTAAAAATCAGTTTTTCTCTTATTCTTTCTTCTTAAAATACTTCAGTTCTGTCAGAAAAGCCACCAACAAACCGATTCCGCCAAATACAAACAGACAAGCTCCGTAAATAATACTGATGACGTCTCCGGCCCTGTAATTCGTATCTCCCATTACATATCCGGGAATGCAATTCGAACAGATGACAAACCCGATCAAGAAGCCCAATCCGATACCGATCATCAAACAGGCTATCTTTAACGCGCTGAATGAAAAACGTCTCCCGCCAAACATGCCGAAATTCAACTTACCTTCTATCATCGAGGGATCAAACTTATCGCCCAATTTCTCAATAATAGCCATGCGCTCTCTCCTTCTTACAAATAATTCAAACAATCCGTAAATACTTGCAAAAACGATAAATGTAATCAAAGGTGCAGTTATAAAGTCCATAATCTTAAAATTTTATTATATTCAACATTTATATTCCAAATCGCAGCGACTTTTTGTTCTTTGCCTCTTTGACGCCAGAAATCTTCCCCGGTTACAACATTTCCGTAAAAAAATTTTTTATTTTTAATCCCTGAAATATGTAACCGACAGGCAGGAGGTACGTCAAAAGGACGACATGAACGAATTGGACGATACATACTACATCCGGAAAATACTGGACGGGGACATGGAATTCTTTTCCCGGCTGGTAGATCGGTACAGTCACCGTGTCTATTTACTCATTCTTAAAATCGTCCGTTATAAAGAAGAAGCAGAAGAACTAACACAAGACGTATTCGTAAAAGTATTTCAGGTGTTGCATTCTTTTAAGGGAGATTGCCGGTTTTCCACCTGGCTTTACCGGATAGCTTACAATACGGCTATCTCAGCAACCCGCAAAAAGAAACGTGAATTTTTATACATTGAAGAAAATACCATCGACAATGTCCTGGACGAAAAAGTACAGGAAACTTTAGATGATGAGCAGAACGAAGAACAATTACAAAAACTGGAAAAAGCAGTAAGCCTGTTACCCCCGGATGAGCGCGGACTGATCAGCCTCTTTTACAACGAAGCTCATTCCATCGAAGAAATTGCTGAAATAACAGGCTTATCGGTCAGCAACATTAAAGTAAAACTGCACCGGGTACGTAAAAAACTATATGTTATCCTGAAGGAGGAAATATCATGAACAGGGAAGAATTAAACGACAAAGCGCTACAGGAAATATTCAAAAGAATATCGGCAAGCCCGCTACCGGAAAAACTGAACAGGCAGATCATGCAGAAAGTTCAGAAAGCACGGAAAAGACGAGAACTACGAAACATAGCTATCGTTGTATTCACTTCTATCGCAATGCTGGTATCCGCCTGCTATGTATTGATTCATTACCTGGATTTCAATCCGGTTGAAGTTTTCAGCCCGGTACTGAAAAAGCCGGCAAACATTACCCTGTTCCCCGGCTTTACCCTTCTTTTGTGTGTTATGCTGCCGTCAACCTTACTCCTATGGATAGATTACCGGTTTCGAAAACATTTTAAAAATTTACTTTAAAAATTTTATTTTAAACGGGCTGCCAATATCCGGGCTGCCACCTCATGTTCCTTTACAGTCGGATGATCTTTCGTCGGCAAATAAGGAAAAAAACAAGAAGAGATATGCCTTCCCGGATTTTCCTTCCGGAGTATTTTCACACTCTTCTCTACATATCCCGGCCAGGGCGATCCTTTATCTACAATATTCATCGGCCCTAAAGCACATATAATCTGCGCTTTCGGATAAACCGACAGCAGATTCCGGACAAAACCGCAATAGCGTTCCACGATGGTTTTCTCGCCGGGAACAGGATCCAGTTTCGACAAAAGCCAGGAATCGTTCTGCATCACATTGATAACGACTATATCCGGCTGCCAGGATGCAAAATCATGCTTCCGGCTGTAATCATGCGGATTATCCAAATCATAGATATCTCCCAACACCTGATCGTACCAACTCACCATCAAACCGATTCCGCTTTTGGAAATTATGGCATAATCGGCATCTGCCAATTGAGCCGAATAACCGGTAAAAGCCTTCATCGGATTCCAGTAAAAACGATCTACCGGATTCTCCCCTCCTTCCACATCAGCTTCGTCTCCATGCCCTGAGGACACCGAATCGCCGTAATATTCGACTTTCAGGGATTTTGCCGGTGTCACCTGCAGACAAGCCTGTCCGTCCACCCACAAGGTATGGAGAAAACAACCCATTGTCGTCGGATCGGTCCGTCGTCTCAAGGTAAATTTATGCCATGTATCCGGCAAATGTTCAGCTATCCGGTAAAGCTTACGCCCGGGCGTACACCGGATGATCACAGGGGTATCGTATCGATCGTCGATCACCACCTGTACGTAATTATCCGGAGCGTCACTATCCATCTCTACTAGCAAAGTCGTCGTTTTACAGGTTAATTCCACCCCGCAAGCCGCCCAATACAACCCCAGACGATCGCCTTCCTTTACAACCCGGCCCAACTGCCGGAGCGTATCGTTATCGGCCGAAACAGCCTTCATCCCCACCTGCACGGGTAATCTTTCCGCCTTCAACTCTCCGAGCAATGCTATCAATCCGATCAAAATGAGTCCAATAACCTTCATTGCCTGACAAATAAATTTATTTCAGTTTTTCCAAAACCTGCCAACACTGGTATAAACCGCGGGGAACATGAAAACATCCTTTCCATTTACCTCCCTTCAAAGACAACAGAACTTCTCCCCGGCGATTCAGATAACCGAACCATTCCGGACATTCCGGATCCTTAAAATGTGTCCACACATAATCATGCACCCGCTTAAACCACTCCAAACACTCTTCCGAACCTGTCAGTTGATACCCCTTCAACATACTGATCATGGTCTCGATATGCACCCACCACAACTTCTGGTCCCATTCCAACTGCTGCTGAGGATGTCCCAAACGATCCATAAAATAGAAAATCCCGTCGTACTTTTCATCCCAACCGTATTTCACCATTTTCAAAGCAATATCTTTCGCTTTTTCCACCAGTTCCGGACGTTTCAGACGTACCCCCAAATCCATAATAAACCACATCGCTTCGATCGCATGCCCCGGATTGACCGACCGGCCTTCAAAAGTATCCGATAATTCCCCCTCCACCGTTACATTTTCCACCACAATTCCCAACTCCGGCCGGTAAAAAACATCCATTACCTCATGGATACAAACCTCCATGCATTTTTTCAGGTAATCCTCCCCTAATAAATGTTCGATCTCAAGAGCCAGATTACACAAAATCATCGGCAATGCAAAATTTTTCAGATTACGGGTTCCCGGATAAGCCTTGTTCCATTTCCCTTTGGGATTATCCAGCTTTGTCTGGATTTTATCGAATGTCTTCCTGGCAATTTCAGCATACCCGGCATCGCCGGTGGCCAGGCTCAATTGCCCGAAAGCCATCGTTGCAAAAGTATAAGAAAAGATATTATAAGGCTCGACCAACGGACGCCCCTGACGATCCAACGCAAAATACCAATTGTAATCCCCGTCATGACCGTACTTTTTCAGGAACTCTCCACCCTGCACAGCGCAATCAAGCCATTCCTTCCGTTTCTCCACTTTATTGTAAAGCATGGCAAACATCCACACCTCACGGCCTTGCAACCAGATAAATTTATCGGTATCAAAGACCCGTCCGTCTCTCTCCAAACAAGTAAAATACCCTCCGTATTCCTTATCCTGTGAAAAATCGAGCCAAAAAGGCAACACATTGTCCAACAACTCACCTTTATATTGTTTGGCCAGTTGTTCAAAATCCATATCCATATCTTCCTATTTATATTGTAATAAAATCACTAATCGTCTGATATAAAACCTTAAATCAGATTAATTATTAAGAGTAATGATATAATAACAAACAAAAATAATCATTATTTAAAATATACCGGCATAATTATTAAATTATTTTAGAATATATCCTGTATATAGGAAATACTTTGATCTAATATCTGTTTTTTCCCTTTATCAGCGTTTGTAATAAAACCGGCTCATTGGTTGTGATATAATCGACACCTTTCTCCATCATCTCTTTCATGACTTCCGGCCGGTCCACCGTCCAGACATTAACCGTCATACCCAGACGATGACATTCTTCCACCCAGGAAGGATGCTGCTGGATAACGGCGTAATTATAGTCTACCCCCGTACATCCCAACTCCTTAATCTGTGCCGGAGTTAAATCACTTGATAAATAAGCGGATCGTACCCGGGGAGAGCACCTTACAATCTCTTTCAAAACATGTTTACTGAATGAAATATATTCGGTTTTCTTTTCCAGCCCGGCCTTTTTTACCATTTGCAACACCAGTTCAACCACGCGCGTCTCTTTCTCCGGTGTCGAATGAGGCTTTATTTCCAATATCAACCGGGTTTTACCGATTTTTTTCCCGGCTTTCAGATATTCTTCCAGCGTAGGAACACCTTCGCCGTTTGCCAGCCGGATATTTTTCACATCTTCGTAAATACTTTTCTCGATCACGATTCCTTCCACCACCGCATCGTGAACAACGACCGGCACACCATCAGAGGTCAGCTGGACATCAAACTCACTACCGTAACATTTAATTCCACCGGCTTCCTGTAACGCTACAATCGAATTCTGGGCCGAATTTTCTTTGTTCCAATACCCGCGATGGGCAATCACTTTCGGCCCGTTTTCAGCCTGAAGCTGTATACAAAAACCCAGCATAACCAACCAGGCTAACAGAATATTTTTCATAAACAAATCGTTTTAAATTCAATCATATCAACCGGTCAACGAACGGCGACTGCCGTAACAACAGCCCGTTGAACCCCATTACTACTCGGCTTTATCGTTTCTTTCCCATTAATCAACATACAGGATGACCCACCTCCGTCCAAGTTCAGAGCATCCACACAACCCAAATCTTTCAAAATACAGGCCACATCTTCCAAAGTCAAACCAGATACACCCGGGGTAACATTCCGTCCCTCACAAACAAAAAAGATCAGTTTTTGATCCCTGGTTATGCCGATAGCTGAACGGGGATGATTCGCCAATGCACCGATTCCACTGGCATCCCCGAACAACTCCTGGCTGTATGTATTCTGATAAACATCGGCCTTTACCAGTACAGGTCCCCCGCCGATAGCGTGTCTGACGTTCCATACCCGGCCACCTTGAGGAAAATCGGCAGAAGGCTCCTGAAGAGGGGTTTCTTCTTCATTATTTTGCGCCGGAGCGGGATAAGCATACATCTGATCTCCGACAGTATATACCCAATTTACATCATAAACGCCGTCATTTCCGACACCGAAAGCTCCCCGCGTCGGATAGAACGTAAGATCAGACTGCCACACAGGCTGCGCCGGGGCCAATATTCTCCCCTCCTTACACAACATACTTACCGTATTCCCATCCCAGAAATAACCTGCATTCATTATGACTGCCGGCTTCACCGTTTCTGTTTCGTAAAACTGTGCCGGAGTCTTACTGCCGGAAACATCTCCCAAAATCAAAAATTCGGCACCTTTTTCCGTATCTACAACGGCAATGTATGCCACAGCATTCTTGCCTCTCAACACAGCAGGCGACTTATAAACTTTCAAATAAACAGGTAACTCTCCAAATGCATTTGTCACTTGCCACCCTTGTGCTTCCGGACCGGAATCCCCTTCCCCCGGTTCAGGATTTCCCGAAGGGAACTCATAATCCGGCTTACCTCCAACCTCGCTCCCGCAACTTATCAATACTCCCCAAAATACCCATACGATCAACCCTAAAAAAAGTCCTTTTTTCGTCATAACCCTGTTTTTACAAAAAATCATTCTTTTTTCATCCTTTTTTCAATAACCGGATACAAATATTCAGCATATCTCATAAACCCCAAATCCGTAAAATGTATACCGTCAACAGTTGCCTCAGCATCATCACCTATTATCTTTTCAGAAGGCAACAGCCAAATCGATTTTTCACCCGCTTTCTTCAATCTGTCGAATACGATATGTAAAGCTTTATTTTTCCGCTCGATCTCCTGCTGCATGACCCGATCGTATTTACTATGCGTAAAAGGCGGATCTTCAACAAAAATGACAGGTACATCCGGAGCCTTATCCCGGATAATCCGGAAAAAACGTTCGGCTTTCTCTTCTATCTGCTGCACACTGGCATTGGGTACAAAATCTAAAATATACAGAGCGGCATCCCGGTTTGTCATAATTCCGGCGATCTCATAATCCAACTGCCCGTTTCCGCTAAAACCCAAATTCACAAACTCCCGGTTCAACCGGCGGGAGAGGATATTGGTATGAGCCATTCCCGGACGCGAAGCACAGCCTCCCTGCAAAATACTCGTACCATAACACACCACTGGTTTGTCCCGAACAGGTAAATCCACTTTAGGCTGTCCGATCGAAGCTGTCGAATCTACCCCTATTTCCAAAGAAACAACTCCGTCATACAATGGCAGATAAAGCATATATTCCCGCTCTACAGGCTCCATATTGGAAATGATCACAGCCGTATTCTCTTTACCCTCCGGACGGGCAACATTGACAAAACGCCATTTCTTACCTTCTAACGTATACAAATCCAACCCCTGAATCCCCGTCAATGCCATGTGGCTCATAGTTACCTGAGCCCGTAATGTCCAGCGCACGGCAATAGCTTTGGAATCGGAAACAAAACGTATCGCTAATCCAGCCGTATTTTTTCCCAGTTCCCAAATAGGGGGACGGGTATTTCCGTTCAGCAAAGCCGGTAAACGCTCGTATCTGGTTTCCGTCTTTTCCGATATTTTCCCCAAAAGCGGAAAATCGGAAGCGGGATAATAAACAAACTGGGCCTGTAATGTCATTCCACACAAACACCAAAGCAATATAAAAACGAAAAACTTCATTGAATTCACATTTATTTTACCAAGTCCATGGACTCATTTATTGTATTTGCAATTTATTTAAATATAAGTTTTACAACAGCATATACCGACGTTTTAATTGCAGATTTCAGATTTACGATTTTAGATTATACCCACAGTCCTTCCCTGCAAAAAGAAGAGTCGTAAACCATAAATCAAAAATCGTAAATCGTAAATCGTAAATCAAAAATAAACCGGTCAAAAACAACATCCGGCAACTTTTCCATCCTTCGGCAATACAAAAGACAAAAACTATTTATGGACAGTCACCAGATAATTATCGATACCTTGTTTGACATATTGCCATTGATTTTTTTGTTTCAAATGGATCATATCAAACAGAAAATAACCGTCACAGGCATGAATAGCAGCATCCACCGACTTCGTTATCGCCTGATTGACGACAGCATCTCCGGCCGTTGCCCACTGACCGTTGCCGACATCCGGCCCTCCGATAACGGGCGCAGCTCCTTTAATAAGGTCCATCGCGTTCCGGCAAAAACCCTGAATCGTCCATTCCGTATTCCCGTAAACAGCGGTAGGTGCAGCATAAGCTCCTATCAATATCTGATCCATATGATCTGCGTAACCGTAATTTTTATAATCTGCCGTCGCCCATGAATATTTCAAAGACGTATTGTAATCGGGACTCGCCCAATTTACACCGTTGGCGTAATAAGTTGAATACCATCCACCTACATACACACCGAATTTAACTTCCGGATTACGGGCCTTTATCCGGGTGCGGGCCTTTACCATAAAATCATGAACAACCTTTACCCTGAATTCGAGCCATTTTTTAAAATAAACCGGTACCTCAGACGGAATATTTCCTTCCGTTATATCTGTCCGCATAACATCTCCCGGAAAATCAGCAATTTCATGTCCTAAAAAAGCCTCAAACTTTTTCCGGGTATAATCCGAAAAATCACTGGCTAATCCCTCAAAACGTCCCCGGTCCAGAATAATACCGTCCAAACCTTCATAAGCAGCCAGATCTTCCAGCAAACCGCAAATATAATTTTGCACATCTTCGTTTACCGGATTAAAAAAACGTTCTCCGCCGGTTTGCTCATCCAAAGCACTGTGTATACCGCTATCGGACAATTTATAGGTTACCCAGGCCGCTTTTTCATCATCCCTGAAGACAACCCCTGCATTTCCCAAAGCCGTCACATTTCCTCCGACAAAAGTATTGAAACCGGCATGCACCCGCAGGCCCAAACGATGTCCTTCGTCGATAAAGGCCTGTAAATAATCCCAGGTTGCCGTACGGTTAACTTTCGTGTACACACCAGACACCCAGGCTCCCAACCATTCGACTTGACTGCCGGCAGTTGTTTTAAACAATACATCTCCGTTTGTAGGCCGGACATCCACAACAATATCGGTAAATCCGGACTCCTTTGCCAACCCGAGATCTCTGGCTATGTTTTCTTTACTATTCGCAAAATCCGGGAAATTGGCTGCCGCATCTATCCAGATATAGCGGGGTTTTTCTGCCTTCGGATCGGTCTCCTCCTCATCGTCGTCCCCGAATTCCCAGGAATGTTTATTCCCGTCATCTCCACACCCCACCCCCAGAAAACCGGACAAAACAACCGCAAAAAACGCATAAAAAACTGACTTCCAAACATTATTCATACAAAATACACGTATATAGAAACTGTGTCAAAACTTTCCCCCTTTATAAAGGAGGCAGAAAGTTCCGACACAGTTTTCAATTTATTACAAATCTATACAATCAAACTGATACCCGGCAATACAACCATTGGTAAACATGAAATAGAGATACAGATAATATCCGTTATCCGAAACCCGGAATGCCACGTCCGCTGTACCGTTTCCATTAGCAGGCTGTCCGATGTATTTCGGACCGAAACCGGTAACTCCGCCGTCATACGGAGAAGCCCATTCCACAACCGGATTACCGGAATCCCATCCCCATTCTGTTGCCACAGCTCCGGTATAATTGGCCAAAGAAGAAACATTGAGCATAAATACCCGGTCGGCATCTCCCCAGGTCCACGGATTTACCCAGGCATAACTCATATATTTGCCTTTGTTGAACTCAACATAGTCAACCGTATTGCAATAGAAATTCGTATTCAACGGATCGAGTTTCTGACGGGTTACGTTCGTTGCACCGTTCACCCAGGCAGCCGTATTGTCGGCATAGGATACCACGAAATAATCACTGTTAACATCCGTAGCCGAAGTATAGATCACATCACAATGCAATCCCCATACGGTCGGACCCGTTACGGTTACGATTTCCGGAGTCTGGGATGTCACCTGTCCCCCTACGATCGTCCAGCGGGCAAATGCCGTTGTATTTACAATCGGAGCCGTAATAATGGCATCTCCGTCCACACTACCTCTGACAGAAAACTTACGTCCAAGTTCATATTGAGGCGTATTCTCATAAGAGATCAACTCCTGAGGCGTACCGGTAACTCCGGCTATCTTCCATATCTTAAAATATTTATTATTGGCACCGTCGTTAGGCGACAAATTACAGATCAAAATATTCCCCGCTTCATCTCCCGTCGTATTGAAGTTGATCAGATTTCCGGTGATAGCCCCCAAATCGATCTCACCGACTTTCTCTCCGGTTTTTGCATCGATATAAATACTCTTTTCAGCACGGGTATTCAGAACAATATACTTACCGATCGCAGCCATACCACCGGTGAGATTAGCCGTCGTTATACCTAAATCCGCATTCAGTTTCTTGATAAACAATTCTTTCACACTACCTTTCCGGATACCGACATTCAGTTTTTCCGGCAACCGTTTCTGCACGGTATAAACACTCTTGGTAACACCGTCATGGGCCGTTACCGTCAATTGCACGTCCTCGTCATAATTCAGGGCCACAGTCCTCGGGTCCGGAGAAATTGTCGCATGATACGAAAGGGTAACATCCGCCAACACTTCGCCGATATTATCGGTAGACACCAGAGACACCGTTTTTTTATCCTGATCGATCACTCCGGAAATGCCCAGGCCCGGCAAATTGAATTCCTCCAGCAAACAAGCCGTACTTTTACGAATCTCTCCTTTTACGATATAGCGGTTGCTTTCTTTCCGCTGATTCTTAACGGTTACGACGTTCTCCTTCGTCAAATCCATGTACAACAAAGCAGGACTAATCGTCACATTATCCGCCAACGATGCACTCATACGCATATTGGTAAACTTATCCATCGTCATCACATTGTCCGTGTTTTCCGGATAGTAATAAGGAATAACAATGATAATCTCATTTTTTCCTTCTTCCACAATACCCTTAAAATTACCGGAACCATCCTCGAAAGTAGCCGTTATACTACTTATACCGACAGCAGCAACATCCGGCACTACTGTTTCCACATCCTGGCATCCGCCTAGTAAAAGACACAACGCCGCGATCAATTGTAAAATCGTATATTTTTTCATAGTCGCAATCATTTTATTTCCATTCGTCATATTGTTCGATACCCGAATTGTTCGACAACTCTGAAGAAGGAATCGGTAACACATAGGTTTTTTCTAAGAACTTTCTGTCCTGGAAATCACAATCCACATATTCATACCGGTTGTCTGCACCTTCAGAAGTGATTTTCATACCGTGGCAACGGTAATTGTTATACTCCTTATGAGCTAATTTCCAACGACGCATATCCCAATACAAATGTCCTTCATAAGCCAATTCAATTTTCCTTTCCTGACGGATAGCAGCCATCAACTCTTCTCCGGTAAGTCCGGATTTAGCAGGTAAACCAACCCCCGGACGGGTTCTCACAGCATTCATATCAGCCAGTGCCGCGCCCGTATTCCCCAGTCTGAAATTAGCTTCCGCACGATTCAGATATACTTCTGCCAGGCGGATTTCCACCCAACTCTGATCGCTATTATAGGTATAATCCGTATGCGTTTCATCCATCAACTTCCGCAGATAATACCCCGTTGTCGTTTTTCCCTGACAATAAGGGTCGTTACCGTACTCCAGGAATCTTCCCTTCGTTCCGCCGACGCTATTTTCCATCGTATTGCCTTTCCATTCGCATCCGTTATAGATAACCGTAGCCTGAAAACGAGGCTCCAGTTCTTCATACGGCGGCCGAACAGTCGTACCGTCTGCAACATGCCAAGGACTCCAGTCTACCTGAGTACCATCCGCTTTCTCATACGACTCCACCATTTCCTGTGTCGGAGTTCCGCTGCCTCCGCCATTTTCAATTTCTCCAAAAGGTGCATATGATTTGTCGAATCCATGAGACGGTCCCGTCCTCAAATATTCGTATTCCAGAATAGCTTCCGAATTGCCGCCTTTCCAGGCATCCCCATAAGCATCGGTCAAACTGTACATCTGCAAATTAAATACCGAGTCGGCACTGGCTTTCACCTTATCCCAGCGTTCTGCATAAAGCATTGCCCTGGATTTAAAAGCGAATGCAGCACCCTTGGTGATCCGGCCTCTATTTTCTGCCCCCCATTCTTTCGGTAACACAGAGGCAGCATAATCCAGATCTTTCTCAATCAGATCATAGGTTTCCTCTTTCGTACTGCGATTCTTGTTTTTCGACATATTCAAATCCGTATACAAAATCACACCTCCATGCCGTTTTGCCAGTTGGAAATAAAGATATGCCCTGAAAAAACGAGCCTGAGCCTCTAATTTCGCATTTACGTCCGTAGAAAACGTAGAGTATTTCTGCATTGTAGCCAAAAATTCGTTAATCCTCCGGATTCTTTCATAGGTTGCCCCCCAGGTGCCCAGCAGATTCTGATCCGGCGATATAAGCGCGGGATTGAATACATAATAGTTGGCATCCCCGGCCAAAGCCCCCATCGATACCGACCCGTACTTAAAGGTATTGGTCAATCCTTCCGTCAAATTACTGTTAAACTGGGCATTCCCGAATACCCCGTAACGATCGATATATGCATAAAATGTATTCAGGTAAAGATTCGCACTCGCCTCATCCTGCCAAATCATTTTATCGGATACCCGGTCGGTCGGTGTCGTATCCATAAAATCCGTACACCCTGAAAATCCGATCATCCCGACCAGTACAGCTAATTTTAATATTGTATATTTCATAATATTCGACTATTTTAATTAGAACGACAAATTAACGCCTACAGAGAATATCCGTTGTTGCGGATAATATCCGTTGGATACATTCGGTTGTTCCGGATCGATATTGTATTTCTGCAGTTCACTGATTGTAAACAGATTTTCCCCTTCCACATACACTCTTAAATTGGAAATACCCACGGCATTCATCCATTTTTGCGGGAAAGTATAACCGATCTGCATATTTTTCAAACGCAGATAATCCCCGTTTTTATACCAGAATGTAGAAGAATATGCATTATGCGTTGTCGGGGAATCGATTGTCAAGCGAGGTAATTTAGCACCCCGGTTATCTTCCGTCCAGGCATTTTCGACCAAATAGCGGGGAGAATTTGCATCGTGGTAAAAAGACAACGTCATTGAGGAATTATCCATACCGACACCTTCATAAACTCCGGTCAACGCCACATCCCGTCCCAATGCTCCCTGGAACATAAACGACAGGTCGATACCTCTCCAGGATCCGTTAAAGGTAAAGCCACCGACAAACTTCGGATAAGCATTCTTACCGACATAACCACGGTCCTGGTCATAAGTGATCTTACCGTCCCCGTTTCTATCCATGTAAATAATATCTCCCGGACGCAATTTTCCTTCATCACCGGGCAACATAGCCGAATTATCAATTTGCTCCTGGTTTTGATACAAGCCCAAAGCAATAAATCCGATCTGACTACCCACTTCTTTACCCGTTAATTTCAAGTAATCAGGGGTATTGATGTCGTCCGTATACCTCAACCAAATCCGCTTCGTATACGTTCCGTTCAAAGCTACCTTATAGGCGAAATCTCCGATCCGGTTACTATGGCTCAACACAAATTCAAAACCTTTATGTTCCTGTTTGTTCTTGTTTTCATAAGTCTGGTGGTAACCACCCCATGAATCGGGGAACCCACCCGTAACCTTACTCAACATATCGTAAAGGTATTTATAGAATACATCCACTTCCAGACCCAGTTTACCACCCCACATCGATAATTCGATACCACCGTTATATTGTAAACCCTTGGCCCAGGTCAAATTGAAATTAGGAACGACATTGGTCATCAATCCGCTGACAGCCTGTCCTCCGATCACGGCAGCCGGAGCATCCAGCGGCTTCAGGGTTGACAAGTCCATATAAGCATTTATACCTTCCGTCATACCCGTCAATCCCACACTTCCTCTCAACTTCAGGTTATCTACATAAGGCAATGCTTTTTTAAACCATTGTTCTTCCGACATTCTCCAACCCAAAGAAGCAGAAGGGAACGGTGCCCAACGGTTGCCTTTCTTCATACCACCGAATTTATAGCTGCCGTCATAACGGAAAGCCAGCTCTGCCAGATAACGATTGTCATAATCGTAATTCAAACGGGCTGCAAATCCGACATTCCGCTGATCGTAACTGCTACCGGCTACCGAAGATTTATCGGTACCTTTATTGACAGATTGCGAAAGTTCGTCCATACCGGCAAAATTAAAACCGGTCACATAGCCGCTCATATCGTTTCCTTTTTTCTGAACAGTTTCCATCAATGCCATAAACGCCACTTTGTGCTTACCGAATTGATTATCGTAATTCAAACTGGTATTGGTCGTAATATGCTCATAATGAGTCGTTCCTTCAGACAAGGCATATCCTTCCGACTTCTCTTTTATCGCGTAGTTTCTGGGATCCCAGGCTTCCGTATATTGAATATTGTCATTTACAGAACCCGGACGCGTAGCAATCATCGTTCTGTAAGGCGTAGAAAAAGCTTTTGACAGATTATAAGCCGCATCATAAGCCACCATAAATTTAGCTTTCAATCCTTTTACCCAGGGCACATTGTAATTCAAGGCCAAATTCGTTTCCACAACCATTTTACGGTTTTTATTATAACCGGAGAGCTCTGTTGCAGCCTCGGGACTTACCCACGTACTGGCCGTTCTGGTAGACACCGGCAGACCGTGATACATTTTGGGTGCATAAGGATGAGCACGCATAGCCTGTTGCGGAATGTTATTCCAATCTCCCGGATTGGCCGAAAAACCGGGTTGTCTCCGCTTTTCAATACGACCGGCAATACCTACCGTCAAATCCAGATTATTGGCAATAGTCGCATCGATATTGGAACGCAGATTGATACGGTTGTATTTGAATCCTTTCACATTACCTTCCTGATTGTAGCTTCCGATAGAAGCAAAATACCGTAATTTTTCAGAACCGCCGCTGGCATTCACATTATAAGTATAATTGCGTCCCAGGTCAAATGTTTCCTTATACCAGTTGGTGTTTCCCCAACCGTCGGAATCATCTCCATTCAGCATCATCTTCACATGCTCATCGGAGAAAACCGGAGCATTCCCGTCCATTTGACGAGCTTTATTGTACCAGTAAGCATACTCCGGTCCGTCCAGCATTTCCAACATTACCGCATTCTGGCTGACGCCATAAGAACCTGTAAACGTTATTTTGGAAGGAGCAACCTTTCCTTTCTTTGTCGTTACAATAATCACAGAGCTGGCATCCAAACCGTAAATAGCGGCAGAAGATGCATCTTTCAAAACTGAAATATTCGCGATTTCATTCGGATCTATTTCAGTAAAGTCACGCTGTACACCGTCCACAATATATTTTGCTCCGGCACCGCGAACGATAATACTGGCTCCGTCACTACCCGGCTGCCCGGAAGTCTGGTAGGAAATAACACCCGTAACCAAACCTCCCAAATGGTTAGCAATATTACCTACCGGAGCCCGCAATAATTCTTCCCCTCCGACCTGTGCCACCGATCCCGTCACGCTGGCCCGGCGCTGAGTGCCGTAACCGACAACGACAACCTCGTCCAAATTAGCTACATCATCCTGCAAAACAATGTCTATAACGGTTTGATCCTTCAAGGTTACTTCCTGGGTTTTATACCCCAAAAAGGAATAAGACAATATTTTCGGACCTTTTACATTAGCAGGAATTGTCAAAGAATAAAGACCGTTCACATCGGTTGCCGTTCCGATGGTCGTCCCTTTCACCATTACCGTAGCACCGATAACAATATCTCCTTTACTATCCGTAATTTTACCTTTGACGACAGACTGCGCGAACGCCATCCCCGCCGAAGTAAACACCATTAACAATGACAATATTGCTATTCTCATTATCAGGCAATTTCGAAAAAACAGAATGCCTCTTTTCATAGGAATGTTTTTTAATTAATAATTGAATTTAGGATTTTATTTAGTTGACTCTTGAATTGCTTCTTCCAGCGTATCCCACCAATCCCTGTTGATGATATGAACGATATCGAACAGCATAAGTCCGTCTCCTTTTTGCAAAGCCATTTTTACCGCCCGCTTAAATTGTTCCCGGTTGCCGTTGTACTGATCGACATAAATACTGCCCGTAACAGGCACATCGCCGCATACGATCTCTTTGGCCAATTGAGTACCGCCCTCTACTGAATACCAATAATCACGGCCTTCTCCCATCGCTGCCTCTGTGCGGTTTTTCATATTCGCCTCGTTCAATTGCTTCACCTCCTCAATCGTTACTTCGTTATAATACAGACCGGTCATGTATACATCCAGCAAATGGGCATATCCGGTTTTTTTATAGGAAGGCGTCGCCCAATCGTAATGCCTGGAAGGATCGTATTTCCGGCTTGCCCAATTTACGCCCAGCTCATAATACACCGGATACCAGGCTCCCGTATAATCCCCCAGTAAAAGGTGACTATTGATCTTTTTTACTTCTTTCCGTACCTCTTCCATAAAAGAAGTAATCACCCAAGACCGCCATTCTACCCATTTTTTAAAATGTTTTCCCGGCTTCCACACATCCTTACCGTTTTCTTTGGTCCAATAAATCAAATCTTCCGGAAATTTCTCCACTTTTACCCGGGCGTATTTTTCGAATGCTTTTTTGGACAACTCACTGAAATCCGAGGTAATACCGTCATAACGTACCCGATCCAGCACGATTCCGTCCAGGTCCTTGTACTTTTTCACAACCTCTTTGATAATATCCAGCTCGTATTTCCGAACTTCCGGATTCGCGGGATTGAGCATCCCGTTATAATTCCAGGTCATTTCAGAAATAGGCATAATCCGGTCGATCCAATACACCTGCGACTGCCATTCCGGATGCTCTTTATAAATAATGCCTCGCTGATGGAAATTATGACCACCGCTAAAAACATTCATCGACGCATGTACCCTCAGACCGATCTTACGGGCCTCTTTTATAAAAATGCCCAACATATCATAATTTCCGGCACGCGTAATGCCTTTCCATTCACCCATGTAGGGGGCATAATCACTTTTGTAAAGCACTTCACCCATAATGGATTTGATATCCACCACCACATCCGTAAAACCGGTTTTCTTTACCTTATTTAAATAATAAGCAATCGAATCCGGATAACTCAAACGTTTGTAGTTAGCCTCACAATCAAACCACATGTACTTCGGTTTAACCTCTGCTTTTGCCCCAAGAACCAGCATAATCAGAAGGGGCAGTAGTAATTTTTTAATCATCAATCCCAATTTTATTACATTAACCAATAATAAGTCTCAAAAAACGTTTATATAAATTGTAAATTTTAGATTGTAAATTTTAGATTATCTGGCAAGCTGATTCGGCATCAAATTCTTTCAGTCCAAAATCGTCAATTTAAAATCTGTAATTAAAACGTTC